>JBBQZM010000126.1:0-10843 GCA_038207685.1 Burkholderiales bacterium | reverse complement strand
GATGCCCCACTTGCCGAGTTCCAGCGCCAGCGTCTTGGACAGCCCGGCCACCGCATGTTTGGACGCTGCATAAGCCGACAAGCCGTAGTCGGTGCGCTCCGCCATCACCGAAGCAGTGTTGATGATGCGCGCCCGACCGCTGACCTGCGCCCGCGCGCGCAGCGCCGGTATCGCCGCCCGGCAGAGCCGGAACACCGCCCGCGTATTGACCGCAAACACCGCGTCCCACTGCTCGTCGGTGGTCAGCTCGCCCAGCGCGTTGCGCGACACACCAGCGTTGTTGAACAGGATGTCGAGCTGGCCGCCGCCGGCGCGCAACGCTGCCTCGACGATCAGCGCCGGTGCGTCGTCGCTGGCCACGTCCTGCGCCAGCGCCACGATGGTTGGCGACTCGGCATGGACCTCGGCTACTGCGCTGCCCGGCCGGTCGACCGCCAACATGGTGGCGCCCTCCAGGGCAAACAAGCGGGCGGTGGCGCAGCCGATGCCGTAGGCCGCGCCGGTGACGATGGCCACCTTGCCGGCCAGACGTAAGCAAGTGCTCATGGATGTCTCGCTGCGGAGAGCGCAGGGCAGGGCATGGGCATGGGCATGGCCCAGTGTGCCGGAGCAATCCCGGTGTCGCCACCGCAAAGACCCGGTCAGAATGCAGCGATCTGTCCACCCCCTTGCCCGAGATCACGCACCCATGACCGCCCGCACCGTCGACTACTACTTCGCCACCGTCTCGCCCTGGGCCTACCTCGGCCATGCGCGGTTCAGCGCAATGACCAAGGCCGCGGGCGCCACGGTGCGCGTCAAGCCGATGGACCTGGCCGTGATCTTTCCGGTCTCGGGTGGCCTGCCGCTGGGCAAGCGCGCGCCGCAGCGCCAGGCCTATCGGCTGGTGGAACTCAAGCGCTTCAGCGATTTTCACGGCGTGGCCATGAACATCCAGCCGGCCTTCTTTCCGGTGCAGGGCAATGATGCCGCGCTCCTGATCATCGCCACCGACCTGGCCCATGGCGCCGATGCCGCACTCGACCTGGCCGGCCGCTTCGGCACCGCCACCTGGGCGCAGGAGCGCAACATCGCCGATCACGCGGTGCAGCGCACGTTGCTGGAAGAAGCCGGCCTGCCCGCCGCGCTGATGGACAGCGCCGCCGCGCCCGAGGTGGCCGCACGTTATGCCGCCTACACCGAGGAGGCGCGTGAGCTGGGCGTGTTCGGCGCACCCAGCTATGTGATCGACGGCGAGATCTTCTGGGGCCAGGATCGGCTGGATTTTGTCGAGCGCCGGCTGCGCGCCTGAGCGGCAGCCACCCCCATGTCGCCTTCGCCCGATACGCTGTATCCCCATCTGCTGGCGCCGCTGGACCTGGGCTTCACCACGCTGAAGAACCGCGTGCTGATGGGCAGCATGCACACCGGGCTGGAAGACGGCCGCAAGCACTTTCCGGCGATGGCGGCGTTTTTTGCCGAGCGCGCGCGTGGCGGTGTCGGCCTCATCGTCACCGGCGGCTTTGCGCCCAACATCGAGGGCTGGGCCAAGCCTTTTGCCGGCACGCTGTCCACCAGTGCCGGCGCGCGGCGCCACCGGCTGGTGACCGACGCGGTGCATGCCGAAGGCGGCAAGATCGCGCTGCAGATTTTGCACACCGGGCGCTACGGCTACTCGCCGCTGTGCGTGGCACCGTCCCGGCTGCAAAGCCCGATCTCGCCGTTCACGCCGCGTGCGCTGAGTGAGGCGGGTATCGAGCGCCAGATCCGCGCCTTTGTGCGCTGCGCCAAGTTGGCCCGCGAGGCTGGCTACGACGGCGTCGAGGTGATGGGCAGCGAAGGCTATTTCATCAACCAGTTTCTGGTCACCCACACCAACCAGCGCGACGACCGCTGGGGCGGTGCCTACGAGAACCGCATGCGGCTGGCGGTGGAGATCGTGCGCCGCGTGCGCGAGGCGGTGGGGCCCGACTTCATCCTGATCTACCGCTTGTCGATGCTCGACCTGATCCCCGACGGCAGCAGCTGGGACGAGGTGGTGACCTTGGCCAAGGCCGTCGAGCGCGCGGGCGCCACCCTCATCAACACCGGCATCGGCTGGCATGAGGCGCGGGTGCCCACCATCGCCACCAGCGTGCCGCGCGGCGCCTTCGGCTGGGTGACCAAGAAGATGCGCGACGAGTTGCGCGCCGCTGGCCTGAACATCCCGCTGGTCACCAGCAACCGCATCAACATGCCCGAAGTGGCCGAGTCGCTGCTGGCCGAGGGCTGCGGCGACATGGTCAGCATGGCGCGGCCGCTGCTGGCCGACGCCGACTTTGTGCAAAAAGCGGCCAGCGGCCGGCGCGACGAGATCAATACTTGCATCGCCTGCAACCAGGCCTGCCTGGATCACACCTTCAAGAACCAACTCGCCTCCTGCCTGGTCAACCCGCGCGCCGGCCAGGAGACCACGCTGCTGCTGCACCCGGCCAAAGTACGCCAGCGCTTTGCCGTGGTCGGCGCCGGGCCGGCTGGCCTGGCGGCGGCCACCACGCTGGCCGAGCGCGGCCATGAAGTGCACTTGTACGAGTCGGCTACCGAGATCGGTGGCCAGTTCAACATGGCCAAGCGCATCCCCGGCAAGGAGGAGTTCAGCGAGACGCTGCGCTACTTTGCGCGCCGCATCGACCTGACCGGTGTGCAACTGCACCTGGGCCAGCGGGTGGATGCCGAGCAGCTGATCGCGCAGGGCTTCAGCCAGGTGCTGCTGGCCACCGGCGTGCGGCCACGCGACCCCAGAATTCCCGGCAGCGACGGCGCCAACGTGCTGAGTTATATCGATGTGCTGCTGCTCGGCAAGCCGGTGGGCGAGCGTGTGGCCATCATCGGCGCCGGTGGCATCGGCTTCGACGTGGCCGAATTTCTGGTCACCGCACCCGGCCACTCGCCGACCATGAACCTGCCCGAATGGCTGGCCGAATGGGGCGTGGCCGATCCCGGCACGGTGCGCGGTGGCGTGGTGCGCGCCCAACCGGCGCCGCCGGTGCGCCAGGTGACGCTGCTGCAGCGCAAGCCCGGCAAGCTGGGCAAGGGCCTGGGCAAGACCACCGGCTGGATCCACCGCGCCGCGCTGCAGATGAAGCAAGTGCAGATGGTGGCCGGTGTCAACTACGAACGCATCACGCCGCAAGGCTTGTTCATCACCTACGGCGACAAGCACAGCGACGGCGAGCTGATCACATGTGACAGCGTGGTGTTGTGCGCCGGCCAGGAGCCGCAACGCGAGTTGCTGCGGCCCTTGCGCGCGGCCGGCATCAAGGTGCAGTTGATCGGCGGCGCCGATGAAGCCGGTGAGCTGGATGCCAAGCGGGCGATCGACCAGGGCACAAGGCTGGCGGCGGCGCTGGGCTGATCGGTGCGCGGCGCCCCGGCGCTCAAGGCTTGAGCGTCAACTCGACAAAGCGCATGTAGGCCGCAAAGTAGTAGTCGGCATTCTCGCGGCGTGCAAAACCATGGCCTTCGTTGTCGGCCAGCAGGTACCCCACCGGTGCGCCGCGCGCCTGCAGACTGCGCACGATCTGCTCGCTCTCGGTCCAGGGCACCCGTGGATCGTTTTTGCCCTGCACCACAAACAGCGGTTTGCTGATCTTGGCGACATGGTTCAGCGGCGAGATGTCTTCCAGAAAGGCGCGCATCGCCGGGTCGCGCTCGTCGCCGTACTCAACGCGACGCAGATCACGCCGGTAACTCTCGGTGCGCTCCAGGAAGGTCACAAAGTTGCTGATGCCCACCACGCTCATCGCGCCGGCGATGCGGTCGGCCAAGCGGGTGCTGGCGGCCAGCGCCATGTAGCCACCGTAGCTGCCGCCGCTGACCAGCACACGCGACGCATCCAGCCGCGGCTGGGTGCTCATCCAGTCGATCGCCGTAGCCATGTCCTTGACCGAGTCCTCGCGCAAGCGGCCGTCGTCCAGCGACAAGAAGGTCTTGCCGTAGCCGGTGCTGCCACGCACATTGGGCTTGAGCACGGCCACGCCCAGCACTTGCAGCAGGTAGTTCTCGCGGCCCTGCCAGCCCAGCTTGGACTGGCCCTCGGGGCCGCCGTGCATCACCATCACCACCGGTCGCTTGCCGGCAAAACGTGCCGGCGGCAGGCTCAGCACGCCGCTGATGGTGCGGCCGTCGAAGCTCTGCCAGCGCACCACCTGCTGCTCGGGCAGCTCTGACAAGTCGAGTTCGGTCGGCTTGACGGGCTGCGTCCAGGCCGTGACCCGGCCGCTGGCCAGGTCCAGCGAGTGCACCTGAGCCGGGCCTTGTGCACTGTTGACCCCAAACGCCAGCTCGCCCAGCGCGGGGTGGAAACGCGGCCGGCCGATGCTGCCATTGGGCAGTGTCGGCAGTGTCGGCAGCGCCGGCAGCGGCCGCACCGCGCCCTGCGCCGGGTCGAGCAAGCGCAGCTCGTCGCGGCCGTCAGCATTGACGGTAACCGCCAGCAGCCGGCCATCGGGCGACAGGTCACCGCCGCTCAAGTCCCAGGGGATGCTGGCTGACAAGCGGTGCAACTGGCCGCTGGCCAGCTCGTAGCGCATCAGCTCGCGGAACTCGCTGGCACGGTCGCTGGCCAGCAGCAGGCTGGCGCCGTCGTGGGTCCAACCGGTGACAAAGTGGCTGGCCTTGGGTGCCTGCGGGTCGGCCGGAAGCACCTGGCGGCGCTGACCGCTGGCCACGTCGATCAACCAGATCGCCGACGAGGTGGCCGAGGTGTAGTGGGTGATGGCCAGCTGCCGGCCATCGGGCGAGGCCTCGGCGCCAAACCAGCCGCCGCCCGGCAGGTCGGCCACCACCCGCCGCGACGCCGGGTTCAGCGGATCAACGATCGACAAGCTGATGTTGATCTGGGCCCGGCTGCCGCCCTGTGCGGTGCGGTCCAGCGGCACCGAGCTGACAATGGCCAGCGATTGCTGCCGGATCCAGCCCTGCAGCGCATGGCGCTGGCCGGCCTCGGTGAACTGCGTCGCGACCTTGCTCGCCGGGTCCAGCCAATAGAGCTGGTAGGCCTCGTCGCCGCCGGTGCCCCGCGCGAAGACGATGTAGCGGCCTTCACGCGGCTCCCAGCTGGCGTTGGACACCGGCTCGGGCGAATCGGTCAGTGGCTCCAGCGCCGCCATCGGCCCGCGCAGCAAGTACAGCTGGGTGGTGCTGGCCTGTGGCGGCCGATGTATCACCAGCATCTCGCGCCGCGTCGGATGCCAGTCGACCAGACCATGGCCACTGACGCGGTTGTAGCGCTGCAGTGTCTCCATCAAGCGCTGCGGCAGCGGCGGCATGCCTTCGACGCGCAGAGCCGGCGCGGGTTGCAGGATGGCCTCGGGCGCAGCGGGCGAAGTAGCGTTTGGCGCGGCGCTTGGCGTGGCGCTTGGCGCGATGCGCGCGGCACAGCCGGCCAGCAGCGCGGCGGCCAGCAGGACGGCGGCTGGCCGCCATGCGCTGGAGTAGGCAGGCATTGAATTCATCGCGCGATGCCTTAGGGCCTGGCGCGCCGTCACCGTCGCCGGCTCGACTGCGCTCACAGCCCGTCGAGGGCGATCTGGCGCTCCAGGCGCAAACGGGACGATCGGTCGCCACCGGCGACAAAGCGCAGTTCCAGGCTGATGCGCTCGGCGCGCATGGCCGGCGCCACATGGGTTCGGTGCAGCGTATCGCCGCCAAACAGCAAGGCATCACCAGCGGCCATCACCGGGCGCCACAGCGTGTGTGCGTCGCAGTGCAAAGCCACCTGCGACGGGCTCAGCGCGGCCGGCGGCAGCAGGCCGGGCAGGGGCTTGCGCAACAGTTCCAGGCCGGGCGCATCGTCGCCGCAGGGCGTCAGGCTGATCCAGCAGGTCAGCATGGCCAGCAGCTGGTCCGCTGGTTCAGTGGCGCTGAAGTCGGCATGCAGTGCGCCGTCCTGATGCCAGCCATGCGCAGCGTGGCCGAGCGGCTCCTGGCCGGGCGGGTACTGCCAGCGCGCCCAGCATTGATCGGCCAGCAGCGCCACCCGCAGGCCCAGCTGGCCCTGCGCACGCTGGCGCAGCGGCCCGCGCCACAGCCGCTGCAGCAGTGCTTCAAGCGTCAGCCCGTCGGCCTGCACGACGCGCAGCCGCAGCGACGAGCAGTGCGGCAGAAAGTCGCTGCGGTCAGCCGCTGCGCGACGTTGGCTGATGGCCTGCATGGCCGCCTGGCGCCAGGACGCGCACAGTGGCGCAGCGAGCAGTTCAGCCACGAGTTGCGGCGAGTGTGTCGAAGCCATGGACTGCAGTGTGCAACGGCGCTGCCACCACCGGACAGTGCCGCCGCCCGGCAACCCGCATCAACCTGCTCGGCGACCAGGGTGCCAACCGTGACGGCCCTTGGCCGGTCTTTAACCTGATCCCTTCAACAGTTGCCGGCACCCTGGACAACTAACATGGCGCGATTTAGCGACGAAGAACTTGCTCCGGCGTGGCGCCTGCTGCCAGCCCTGGCCAGCATCGTCGTCCCGTCTCAGCACCTATCGGAGTACGTCATGACAACCCGGATCGGCATGGTCGGCATCGGCCTGATGGGCCAGGGCATCGCCAGCAACCTGCTCAAACATGGCCATGAGCTGGCGGTGCTGGAGCATCCCGGCAACCAACCGCTGGATGCGCTGAAAGCGGCCGGCGCGATCAGCTTCACCCGTGCGGCCGAACTGGCAGCGCGGTCGGAGGTGGTGATCCTGGTGTTGACCGGATCACCCCAGGTTGAAGCAGTGCTGACCGGTGACGGCGGCGTGCTGCAAGGCTTGAAGCCAGGCAGCGTGGTAATCGATTGCTCGACGGCGATTCCTTCGTCCAGCCAGCGTATGGCACAGGCGGTGCAGGGCGCCGGCAGCCAGTTCCTCGATGCGCCGATGACACGCACGCCCAAGGAGGCGGCCGAGGGCCGGCTCAACCTGCTGGTGGGCGGCGACGCCGCGCTGCTGGCGCGCTGCCGCCCGCTGCTGGCCTGCTTTGCCGAGAACATCACCCACGTTGGCGACGTTGGCGCCGGCCACAGCATGAAGCTGCTGCACAACTACTGTTCGCTGGGCATGGTGGCGCTGCTGGCCGAGGCCGCTGCCTGCGCCCAGCGCAGCGGCGTGGCCCCCGAGGTGTTTGTCGATGTGCTGAGCCAAGGCGGCGGCGGCGGCACGGCGCTGGAGCGCCTCAAGCCCTACCTGCTGGCACAGGACCCGACCGGGCTGCGCTTCAGCATCGCCAACGCCAGCAAGGACCTGGGCTACTACAACGCCATGGCCGCCGACGCCGGCGCCCACCAGGCCATCGCCAGCGCGGTACTGGCCACGCTGCAGGACGCGCTGGCAAGCAGCGGGCCCGCGGCACTGGTGCCCGAGCTGGCCGGCTTGTTGGCGGCCGGGCGCGGCGCCTGAGCTACGGCCCGGCCACCCGCGCCGGCCAGCGGTTTCAAGCGGTCAACTGCGGAATCTAGGTTCAACGATTGTGGCGCAGGGTGGGGTCGTGGGCCCGGGCCGCCGCTCACTGGCCAAGCGCGGGTGTCGCCCGCGTGCCGACCTGGGACAGTACGCGCTTGGTCAGCTGAAACAGCAGAACCATCGACAAGCCAACGAACAGCGATGCCAGCCAATAGGCTGGCGGCAAGGGCACGAAGCGGAAGGGCTGCGCCAGCAACGGCACCACGGTGATGGCGGTCAGCGCCGCCAGCGTGCCCGCCAGCACCCATCGACCAACCGCGCTCAACCCGTCGAACAGGCTGCGCCAGGTGGTGCGCGCGGATCGGCTGGCCAGGATCAGCACGGCATTGGCCGTCACCAGCACCACGAAAGCTGCGGTGCTGGCCATGCCGGCAGCCACACCCCGGTCCAGCAGCAAGGCATACAGGCCCACGACCACCAGCGTTACCCAGCCCCCCATGGCCAGGCTTTGACCAACATGGCGCGCAGACAGCAGCGGCTCCAGCGCACCTCTCGGGGGCTGCTGCATCAGGCCGGGATCACCCTCTTCGGCTTCGAAGACCAGCGAGCAGGCCGGATCGATCACCAGTTCCAGAAAGGCAATGTGCAGCGGCGCCAGTACCAGCGGCAGGCCCAGCAGCACCGGCAGCACCGCCAGGCCGACGATAGGCACGTGCACTGCCAGCGTGTAAACCATGGCTTGACGCAAGTTTGCAAAGGTGCGGCGGCCACGGTGGATGGCCTGAACGATCGACGAGAAGTCGTCCTGAAGCAGCACCAGCGCTGCAGCTTCGCGCGCCACGTCGGTGCCGCGCTGGCCCATCGCGATGCCGATGTGAGCCGCCTTGAGCGCGGGCGCATCGTTGACGCCGTCGCCGGTCATGGCCACCACTTCACCGCGCTCCTTCAGCGCCTGCACCAGGGCCAGCTTTTGCTGCGGCCGCACACGCGCGAAGACGTTGACCGTGGCCAGCCGCTGCGCCAAGGTGGCTTCGTCCATGCCAGCCAACTCGTCGCCGGTGACTACCTCAGTGCCCGTGATGCCTGCCTGTGCGGCGATGGCGCCTGCCGTGCGGGGATGATCGCCGGTGATCATGATCACCCGGATACCGGCCTGCCGGCACTGCGCCATCGCCTGCGGCACCTCAGCGCGCAGCGGATCGGCCAGGCCGACCAGGCCGATCCATTCGAACTCGAAGTCATGCTGGATCGCCGGCCAGTCCTGGCCGCTGCGATGTCGTGCCTTCGCCACCCCCAACACCCGCAGGCCACGATCGGCCATGCGGGCGGCTTCGGCGGTCACCTCGTCGCGCTTCGCATCGTCCAGGTGACACAGGTCGGCCACCGATTCGGGGGCGCCTTTGGCAGCCACCACGTCTTGTAGCACGGCATCACTGCGCCACAAGTGGCTCATGGCCAGCAACGCCGGCGACAACTCGTATTCGCGTGCCAGGGTCCACTGCGGATGCAGGTGTTCGGTGGCCGCCAGATGCTCGCCCGCCAGGCGGTGAAAGGCTTTCTCCATCGGGTCGTGCGGGTCGATCTCGCTGGCCAGCACGGCGTACTCGAGCAGCTCGTGAAACGCTTCCGGCAAGCCCTGCGGCTGCAGGGCTTGCGCATCGAGTTGCTGCCCGTTCGCCCACAGCGCGGCAACGGCCATGCGGTTCTGGGTCAGCGTGCCGGTCTTGTCGACGCACAGCACGGAGGTCTGTCCAAGCGTTTCGATGGCGTTGAGCCGCCGTGTCAGCACCTGCTGCGCCGCCAGGCGGCGTGCGGCCAGCGCCAGGAAGACGATCATGATGACCGGAAACTCCTGCGGCAGGATGCCCATGGCCAGCGTGATGCCCGCCAGCAGCGCGTCCAGCCAGCCGCCGCGCAGCACCCAGAACAGCAGCACCAGCACCCCGCACAGCGATAGACCGATGACGACCAGACGGCGTGTCAGCCGCGCCACCTCGTCGCGCAGCGGCGAGGCCTGCAAGGCAATGGCCTGCAACGATTGCCCGATGCGACCCAGTTCGGTCGAACGACCAATGGCGTCCACACGCATCAGGCCCTGGCCGCGCACGACCATCGTTCCGGCAAAGGCACGATCGGTCGATGCCTGTTTGGCCACGGGCTCAGACTCGCCCGTGAGCATCGACTCGTCAGTGGCCAATTCGTGCGCCTGCAGCAGCAGCCCATCGGCGGCGATGCGGTCACCCTCCGACAGGATCAGCACGTCCTCGCGCACCACTTCGCGTCCCGGAATGCGCAGCGTCACACCGCCGCGCACGACCAGGGCGCGCGGGCTGGACAGATCACGCAAGGCGTCCAGCGCGTTGTCGGTGCGCCGCTCCTGCAACGCCGTGATGGCCATGATGATCATCACGAAGCCCAGCAGGATCAGGGCCTCGCGGGTGTCGCCCATCACCAGGTAGATCGTGCCCGCTCCCAGCAACAACAGGAACATGGGCTCACGCACCACCTCCCAGGCAATGTCGCGCAGCGTTCGGCGCTGACTCACCCCCAGTTCATTGGGGCCTTCTTCGCGCAAGCGCTGCGCGGCCGTGGCCTGGTCAAGGCCTTGGGTGGGCTGGGTGGACATGGGTGGCTTGTGTCGCTGGCTTCAGCAGTGTCGGTCAGCGACTCACAGGCCTGCAACAGCGCAAGACCGGCCAGGCGCGTCAGCCGCAGTCATCGTCGTGGTGGCGATGTCGTTCGGTGCTGGCGCCGAGGAAGTCGCCTCAATCCTTGTAGCTGATCTGGCTGCTCAGCGTGAGCGGCCAGATCAATGCGCAGTATGAAAAATGCCGGCCTGGCCTGCGGCCGCACTCTCTTGCGTCACGGCTTGACGGTCAACTCGTTGTGAATGCTGTGTGCACCCTGCGCAGTCCGCGCGATGCTGATGGCGGACTCGAGCTGCGCTTGGCTCTGCACGACACCCGTGAGCCGAATGTCACCCTTGCTGGTGACCACTGTGATGTCCAAGCCCGCCAGACTCGGCTCGCTGCTCAGTGCGGTCTTGACGTGGGTCGTTACCTCGCCATCTGGTACGTTTATCGCTGCGTTCGCCGCCTGCGCTTGCGGGGGGTTCGTTGCCGCGGGCTTGCTGCAGGCCGACAGCAACAGCAACGCGCAGGTGGCGACCAGCAAGAGCCCAGGGGGGAGGGGGTGCGGGACGGCGGCGGTTCAGCTTCGATTCAGCGCCAGGTGGATCATGCAACGTTGGGCCGGTGTTCGGCCCAAGAGGAGACACCATGCGCCCATCCACCCCGCGCCAACGCCACACCCTCATGGCCGCCGCGGCGGCCATGCTGCTGCCGCTGGCCGCCCCGGTGGCCGCCGCCACCTTTGGCAGCCTGGCCAATTTTGACGTCGTCAACGACACCAACCACACCGCCTACGGCTTCGAGATCGAGATCGAGGACG
>JBBQZM010000125.1:0-10866 GCA_038207685.1 Burkholderiales bacterium | reverse complement strand
TTTGCCTATATTGCATCGGGTCGTGATTGCATTCCCCGCTAATCGAGCAGTGAACCGGCCGGGTCATCACTGCTTGCAAATCTTCCTTCGTCCGGCCACCAAAGGAGATCTGATGAATCAGCAAAGACGCGTTTTCCTGATGACTGTGGCAGCCGGAAGTGCATTGGCCGCCACCGCCGCCCGGGCCCAGGCCATGGTCGACCCCAAGGATCCACAGGCCATGGGCCTTGGTTATGTCACCGACAGCAGCAAGGTCGACGCCAAGAAATATCCGAAACACGCCGCCAGCCAGACCTGCCACAACTGTGCCCTGTTCCAGGGAAAACCAAGTGACGCCGCGGGCGGCTGCCCCTTGTTTGCCGGCAAACAGGTGGCCGGCAAGGGCTGGTGCAGCGCCTGGGCCAAGAAGGCCTGAGCGTCCAGCAGGCCTGGCCTCGATAGACCATGACTATCCTGGCCTCGGAAGTCGAGCGCTTCGACCGGCTCAGCCGCACCTGGTGGCACACGCAGGGGCCGATGCGGCCTTTGCATGTGGTTAACCAACTGCGGCTGGATTGGCTGCAGCCCCGCATTGAAGCGCATGCCGGCAGGGCGCCGCGCGCCGGGCTGGCCGGCTTGCGCATCCTCGATCTGGGCTGCGGCGGCGGCTTGTTGAGCGAGCCGCTGGCGCGCCTGGGCGCGCAGGTGGTGGGCATAGACGCCTCGGCTGGCAATGTCGAGGCGGCACGCCGCCACGCCGCCGCCAGCGCGGTGGCGGTGGACTACCGGCATGGCGAAGCGGCCACGCAATTGCGGCCGGATGAGCGCTTCGACGTGGTGTTGGCGCTGGAGGTGGTGGAGCATGTGGCCGATGTGCCCGCCTTCCTGCGCAGCGCGGCCAACAGCCTCGCGCCCGGCGGCCTGCTGGTCGTCTCCACCATCAACCGCAGCTGGAAGAGTTTTGTGTTCGCCATCGTCGGCGCCGAATATCTGCTGCGCCTGCTGCCGCGCGGCACCCACCGCTGGGGCCAGTTTGTGCAGCCGGCCGAACTGCGCCAGGCCCTGGCCGGCAGCGGCTTGGTACAACGCGATCTGCTGGGCATGCGCTACCAGCCTTGGACGCACCGTGCGGCCTGGACCGGCGACACGCAAGTGAACTACCTCGCCAGCTTCAGCGCGGCGCCATGAGTGCTTCCGCAGCCGACTTCAAAGGCAACAAGCGCGACCTGCCCAGCAAACCCTGCGTCGCCTGCGGTCGCACGATCAGCTGGCGCAAGCGCTGGCAGCGTGACTGGGCGCAGGTCAAGTTCTGTTCCGAGCGCTGCCGCCGGGCGCCCCAGACCCCATCTTGAGATGCGCCACCTGGTGATTGTGCTGGGCGACCAGCTGGACCTGGCGGCCTCGGCCTTCGACGACTTCGATCCGGCCCAGGACGCGGTGTGGATGGCCGAGGTGGTCGAGGAGTCCACCCATGTGCCCTCGGCCAAGCAGCGCATCGCGCTCTTCCTGGCCGCCATGCGCCACTTTGCGCTGGCGCTGCGCGATGCCGGGCGGCCGCTGCACTACCGCCAACTGGACGATCCCGCCAACCTGGGCAGCCTGGCCGCCGAACTGCAGGCCGCCATCACACAACTGCAGCCGCAGGCTTTGGTAATGAGCGCGCCCGGCGACTGGCGGGTGTGGCAGGCGCTGAAGGCCGTGGCCCGCCGGGCTGGGCTGCCGCTGGACGCGCGAGACGATCGCCACTTCTACACCACGGTGCGCGACTTCGCTGCCCATGCGAAGTCGCGCAAATCGCTGCGGATGGAGTTCTTCTACCGTGCGCAACGCCAGCGCCACGGCGTGTTGATGGCGCCAGACCAGCCGGGTCAGCCAAGTCAACCGCTGGGCGGCCGCTGGAATTTCGATGCCGACAACCGCGAGAGCTTTGGCGCCCGCGGCCCGCAAGACCTGCCGCCACGCGCCGCCTTTGCGCCCGATGCGCTGACGCAGGACGTCATCCGCCTGGTCAACACCCGCTTTGCCACACACCCGGGCCGGCTCGACAGCTTTGCCTGGCCGGTCAACCGGGCCCAGGCGCTGCAGGCGCTGGACCGCTTCGTCCAGGATCGCCTGCCACTGTTCGGCCAGTATGAGGACGCGATGTGGCCGGGTGAGCCCTGGCTGTACCACTCGCAGTTGTCGGCCGCGCTCAACCTCAAGCTGCTGAACCCGCGTGAACTGGTGCAAGCCGCCGAGGCCGCTTACCACGCCGGCCAGGCGCCGCTGGCCAGCGTCGAGGGCTTCATCCGCCAGATCCTGGGCTGGCGCGAATATGTGCGCGGCATCTACTGGACCCAGATGCCGGCTTATGCCGAGGGCAATGCGCTGAGCGCCCAGGCCGCGCTGCCGGCCTGGTACTGGACCGGCGACACCGACATGGCCTGCCTGCGCGATGCCATCACGCAGACGCTGGACCACGGTTATGCCCACCACATCCAGCGCCTGATGGTGACCGGCCTGTTTGCCCTGTTGCTGGGCGTGCGGCCGCAAGAAGTGCATGCCTGGTACTTGGGCGTCTATGTCGATGCCGTCGAATGGGTGGAGCTGCCCAACACCCTGGGCATGAGCCAGTACGCCGACGGCGGCCTGATGGCCAGCAAGCCCTATGCCGCCAGCGGCCAATACATCAAGCGCATGGGCGGCCCCTGCGCCAGCTGCCGTTACGACCCGGCGTTACGTATCGGCGAACAGGCCTGCCCCTACACCACGCTGTACTGGGATTTTCTGCAACGCCACGAACCGCTGCTGCAGCGCAACCCGCGCATGGCGCTGCAACTCAAGTCGCTGGCCCGGCTGGACGACACCCAGCGGGCGGCGATGCGCACACAGGCCGCGCTGATCCGCCAGCAAGCGGCCGTCACCCCGCCATGAACGCCGCCATGAACGCCCTCGACGGCTTCCCGCCGACACGCGCCGAGGCACTGCGGCGCATCGCGGACGTGCAGCCGGCGGCCTACGCCCGCAGCCGCAATGCGCTGGACGGTGCGGTGTCGCGGCTGTCGCCCTACATCAGCCACGGCCTGGTCAGCCTGCCCGAGGTGCTGGCCGGCGTGGCGGCCCAGGATGCGCTGACACCGACCCACAAGTTTGTGTTTGAACTGGGCTGGCGCGCCTATTTCCAGCATGTCTGGTCGCACCGCGGCGACGCCATCCTGCACAGCCTGCACCCTGGCCTGTTACCTGAGGCGGCGTATGACACCGAGCTGCCGGCTGACGTGCGCGAGGCCCGTACCGGCGTGCCGGTGATCGACCAGGCGGTGCGCACGCTGTATGCCACCGGCTTGCTGCACAACCATGCGCGGATGTGGCTGGCCAGCTACCTGGTGCACCTGCGCAAAGTGCATTGGCGCAGCGGCGCCGACTGGCTGTTCGCCCACTTGCTCGACGGTGATCTGGCCAGCAACCACCTGAGCTGGCAGTGGGTGGCCGGCACCGGCAGCCAGCGGCCCTACCTGTTCAATGCCGACAACGTGGCGCGATATGCGCCGCCCGCCTGGCACAGCCCGGGCAGCGTGATCGACCAGTCCTATGAGGCGCTGAGCGACATCGCCCGCTCGCCACTGGCGGTGCCGCCCGGCCTCTCCGCCGCAGGCCTGGCGCCGCCGGGGCTGGCCTCGGCACCGGGCAGCCACCTGGCCACCACGCCACCTTGCAGCGCCGATGTGGCGGGTCGCGACATCTGGCTGCTGCATCCCTGGGCGCTCGGCGATCCGCCGGCCGATCTGCCGACCGAGCTACCGGATGGCACGCTGGTGCTGGGGCTGCTGGTCGCCGATTTTCACCAGGCCCGGCCCTGGAGCGACTTGCGCTGGACCTTTGTCGGCGAGCGTATGGCGGCGCTGAGCACCCGCTGCTGGTGGGGCGCGGCGCCAGCCATCGCCGAGGCGCTGCGCGCTGCGCGCTCGGTGCAGACCGTGGCCAATCGGCACATCGACGGCTGGCTGCCGGCCACCGTGCCGCGCCGCAAACCGCCGCAGCTCTTCACGCAGATCGACACCTGCTGCCCCTCGTTTTCACAGTGGTGGCGCCGCGTGATGCGCGGCGTGCACCACTGCCAGGACCTGCCCGGCTGGACCGCCGCGCCAGCCCTTCATCCACCCGCCCACAACACCGAGAACCCACCATGACCCAGGCTTCATCCCCCGAGACTGCCCCCCGCATCGCTTTGGTGACCGGCGCACGCGGCGGCATCGGCAGCGCCCTGGTGGCCCGGCTGCGCGGATCCGGCCATTGGGTGGCCGCCGTCGGTCGCGACGCCGCATCGCTGTCCACCGTACCCGCCGATGCCCATATCGCCGCCGACACCACCACGCCGGAGGGCGCGGCGGCGGCCATCGTCGGCTGCCAGGCCAGCCTGGGCGGCATGCCCACGCTGCTGGCGCACTGCGTGGGCAGTACCCACCTCTCGCCGCTGCACCGCAGCAGCGCCGAGCAGATTCGCGAGGTGCTGCGGGTCAACCTGGACAGCGCACTGTTCATGCTGCAGGCCTGGATCGCCGCCATGCGCCAGGCCGGCGTGCCGGGCGCGGCGGTGCTGGCGTCGAGTGTGGTGGCGCGTATCGGCGTGGCCAACCACGAGGCCATTGCCGCGGCCAAGGGCGGTATCGAGGCGCTGGCGCGCAGCGCCGCCGCCACCTATGCGCCGCTGGGCCTGCGTTTCAACGTGGTGGCGCCCGGCCTGACCGAGACGCCGATGACCGCCGCCATGCTGCGCGCCGATGCGCTGCGCGAAGCCGCCGGCAAGCAGTACCCGCTGGGCGGTGTGCAGACCGCCGACCAGGTGGCCGACACCATGGCCTGGCTGCTGTCGGACAACGCGGCGCGCATCACCGGCCAGGTGATCGCGGTGGACGGCGGCTTCACCACGGTGCGGCCGCTGGTGCGATGAGGCGCAGCGGCTACTCACGGCTGCAACCACTGGCAGCACATGTCAGTTCGGGGTCTGACGGCTTCAGGTTGGCCAGCCCCATCCGGATCGCCAAAAAAGCCGCCTGAGCCTTGAGTCACGTCCCTGCGAGCAGGCTCTCGTACGGTATGCGCAAACCATCGTGGAGTTGCTTCACCATTCGAAGGCTCAGTGGTCGCTTGCGATTGAGCACCTCCGAGACCCGCCCGCTCGGGCCGATGTAAGGCTCCAGATCACGCGCGGTCAGCCCCTGCTGTTCCATCCTGAACTTGATGGCCTCAACCGGATCTGCCGGGCCGAACGCATGGTGCTGGTTCTCGTAGGCTTCGATCAAGGTGACGAGGACATCTCTCTCGTCGGCTTCAGGCGTGCCCTCGTCAGCTTGAAAGATGCGCTCGAGTCGGCCGAAAGCCGCACGCAGGTCTGCATCGGTTCGGATCGGCTTAATAGGCATTGACGCTCTCCACGTTGATCCTGTCGTATTGCTCATGGCTGCCGATGAACTTCACCCAGACGATGCCGGCGCGGTACTGCATTTCGACAACCAAGCGGTACTTGTTGCCGCCAACGTTGAAGACCACTCGGTTGTTGCCGCAGATGCTGGCACTGGCGTACTGGCCCTTCACCTCTTGCGGTGAGGTCCAGACTGCCTTGAGTGCCTCTTCATGCCAGCTTTCCAGCGACCCGCGTGCATCACCACATCCTGCTGGCTGCCAGAACCGTTTCAGCGTGCTTTTCGCGATGACCCGCATGCCGGCCTGCTGCTCCCATTTTGGGAGAATTGTAGTCGAAGGCCATCGTCGTTGGCAGTGACTGGGTTGGCCGTGGACACGCGCCAACCCAGGACGGGGTCCATCGGGGGCGGCCGCCTGCTCAAGGCGGCGGCGCCGCCCGCGCCCCGCGCACCTTGTGCCACTGCATGTAGAGCACGCCGACCAGCACCACCGCACCGCCGATCAACTGCTCGGACAGCGGCTCGACGCCGAAGAACAGCATCGAGATCAACACCGCGAACACCGGCACCATGTTCTGCCACAGGCCGCCGGTTTGTATGCCCAGGCGGTTGACGCCGGTGTTCCAGGCCACGGTGGCCAGCGCGGTGCAGAACACCGCTGCCACCAGCAATTGCAGCAGCGGCAGCGGCGCCGGTGCCAGGTTGGGCGGCCCCACCAGGCCAGTGAGGCGTGCGCCGGCCCAGAACAGCAACAACCAAGGCATGGCGCCGATGGTGGTCAAGTAGGTGCGGCGCAACTGCGGCGTGCCAGGCTCGAACCAGCGCTGGGCCAGGATGGAGTAGGCCGTCCAGCTGCAGATGCCCAGCACCACCAGCAGTTCACCGCCTTGCAGGCTGAAGGTGGCGCCGCCGGTGCCGCCGCCCGCCAGGCCGGCGCGGGCCCGGCCCAGGATCGCGATGCCGGCGCCTATCAGCGTGAGCAAGGTTGCGCCCCAGAAACCACGCTCCAGGCGCGCGCCGGTCATCAGCCGCGACACCACGGCCACGTAGACCGGCGAGCCGGCCGAGATCGCCGCCACCGTCATCGGATGGGTGCGGTACAGGCCCAGGTTGTAGAGCACCAGAAAGCCGGCCACACACAGGCTCAGCACCGCCACCCGCCACAGCGGGATCGGCGAGCGCAGCTGGCGCGGGCCCAGCGACAGCGCCAGCAAACCGCCCAGCAGCACGGTGGCCACGGCGTAGCGCAGCGGCGAGATCCAGAACGGATCGAAGTGCTTCAGCAGCGCGGCCGACAAGGGCAGGTTCAGGCCCCACAGCACGCTGGCCACCAGGTAGCCCGCGGTGCCGACCAGCGCGGCGCGCCGGGCAATGGTCGCCGGCCCGCCCGGGGGCGACAGCGCGCTCACGGGACTGCCTTCGTGCTGCGCACTGCGGAATCGCTCGTCGGACTGCCAGACGGCCCGGCGGCCAGGCGGGCCGGCGGGCTCAAGCCTGCCGCACCAGCGCCAGCTGGCGCGCCTGCACGACCAGTTGGCCGGTGCTGTCCCACAACGCGCCGTCTTCGACCACCCGACCGTCGCTGAGGTCATGCGACCAGAACTGCCCCAGCAGCCAGCCCGGCGCCGGGCGGCGACGCAGGTGCACCGTCAGCTCGATGGTCGGCACCCAGCCCACGGCGCCCAGCAGGCCGAACACCGCCGGTGGAAACGCGTCGGCCATCAGCAGGCAGGCCAGGGCGTCGGGCGCGCGGCCGTCGGCCAGGCGGATCCAGCCGCTGACCCGGGCCTGGCCGGCGGCGCCGGGCACGGCCTGGTCGGGGTGCAGGCGCACGTCCAGCCGGTCGAGGATCGACAGGCTGACGCCCTGTGCTGGCGCCGAGCGGCCGGGGCAATCCTGCGGCGGCGGCATGTCGGGCATCGCCATCGTCAGCAGCGGCGGTGCGGCAGCCTGGGGATCGCCCAGGTGGCCCATCGCGGCCAGCAGCTCCAGCCGGGCACTGCCGCCCTGCACCAGCGTGGCCCGCACGGTGCTGAGCGTGCGGCCGCTGCGCAGCAGCTGGGTGTCGACGCGGCAGGGCTGGTCGGACAGACCGGGGCGCAGGTAGTGCACGGTGATGCTCAGCGGATCGGGCTGCGCGGGTGTGCACTGCTGCAGCGCCCGGGCCGCCAGCGCCAGCAGGTAGCCGCCGTTGGGGTTGGCGCCGATGTTCCAGGCCGGGTGCACATGGCCTGCAAAAGTTGCCGGGTGGTCGGTGGCGCCCGGCAACGCGCTGAGTGGTGTCAGCCGGGTGTCGTCGTCGAAAAAGCTCATGGGAGGGGATTGTCGGCTGCGCCAGCGCCGCTGAACCGGCCATGCTGGGCCGTTGGCCCGGTGGGCGCGACCCGCTGATCGCGTACAAACCACCCCGCTGCCCCGCTGCCCCGCTGCCTGCCCCTTTGCCCATCTGCCCCAAGCCGCCATGCACCACCCCACTGCCGAGCCGCGCCCCTCGATCTATTACCGCTACCAGGTGTTCGCGCCCTGGCTGCCATCGGCGCACCCGTCGCAGCCGCGCCAGCGCGTCGTCATCGCCGGCTCGGGCCCGGCCGGCCTGGTCACCGCGCTGGAACTGGCCCGCCACGGCGTGCCCAGCGTGGTGCTCGAAGCCGAACGCCAGGTCTCGCTGGGCAGCCGGGCGATCGTCTTCACCCGCCGGTCGATGGAGATCCTGCAGCAGGTGGGCGTGGCCCACCGTGTCACCGCGCACGGCCTGCCCTGGCGCTTCGGCAATTCGTACTACCGCGGCCAGCAGGTCTTCCGCATGGAGGCGCCGCACGATCCCGACGACCGCTTCTTGCCGATGATCAACCTGCAGCAGCCCTACCTGGAGGAGTACTTGGTCGACGCCTGCCGGGCCCAGCCGCTGATCGACCTGCGCTGGGGCAACCTTCTGGAGCAGGTGACACAGGCGGGCGATCATGCGCGGCTGCAGATCGACACGCCCGAAGGCCCCTACACGCTGGAGACCGACTGGCTGGTCGCCGCCGACGGCGCGCGCTCGGGCATCCGCAGCGCGATGGGGCTGGCGATGGAGGGCGCGTCCTACGAGGGCCTCTTCGTCATCGCCGACATCCGCATCGACCTGCCGCTGCCGACCGAGCGGCTGGCCTATTTCGACCCCGACTGGAACCGCGGCAACACCATCCTGATGCACCGCGAGCCGCACGGCATTTGGCGCATCGACTACCAGCTGCCGGCCGGTGAGACGCCCGCCGACGCGCTGAAACCCGAATCGCTGAAACAACGCATCGACGCCCAGCTGGCGATGATCGGCCACGCCGGTCTGCCCTGGCAGATGGACTGGAGCTCGGTCTATTCGGCCCGCACGCTGACCCTGGCCGACTACCTGCACGGCCGGGTGATCTTCACTGGCGACGCGGCGCACCTGCTGCCGATCTTCGGCGTGCGCGGCGCCAACACCGCGTTTCAGGACGCGCAGTCGCTGGGCTGGCAGCTGGCCTTCGTCGTCAAGGGCCTGGCCGGCAAGCGCCTGCTGGCCAACCACAGCGCCGAGCGGGTGGCCGCGGCGCGCGAGATCATCGACGAGGCCGGCAAGAGTACCCGCTTCATGACGCCGCCCAGCCGGGGCTTCCGGCTGCTGCGCGACGCCGTGCTGTCGCTGTCGCTGACGCAGGACTTCGTGCGGCCGCTCTACCACTGGCGCACCTCGCGACCGCATGCCTACACCCGGTCGATGCTCAACAGTGCCGGCGACGACGACGCGCTGTTCAGCGCCGGCCCGGCACACGGTGCGCCGCCGCAGAACGTGCGGCTGGCGGCCGACGACTTTCTGCTTGACCATCTTGGCGGCGGAGCGGGCGACGGAACCGG
This sequence comes from Burkholderiales bacterium, assembly GCA_038207685.1. GTDB lineage: Bacteria > Pseudomonadota > Gammaproteobacteria > Burkholderiales > Burkholderiaceae_C > Pseudaquabacterium. The sequence continues at coordinate 1,612 of JBBQZM010000125.1, read as the reverse complement.
CGGCGGAACCGGCGGCGGAACCGGCGGCGGACCGGGCGACGGACCGGGCGACGGACCGGGCGACGGACCGGGCAGCGAGCTTGCCAGCAGCCCGGCCAGCAGCCCGGCCAGCAGCCCGGCCAGCACCCCGGGCAACCCATCCGGGGGTGGTTTCGACCTGCTGGTCTTCACCGACGCCCCGGCTTTGGCCGAGCCGCTGCAGCAAGTGGTTGCCGCCTGGCGGGCCCGCGGTGTGCCGCTGCGGGTGACGGCGGTCGGTGCCGCGCGGCCGGTGGCGGGCGCCGACCAGTCGCTGGCCGATGCCGACGGCCGCGTGCGCCAGCGCTACGGCGTGACGGCCAGCGGCGCGGCCTACTTGCTGCGCCCCGACCAGCATGTCTGCGCCCGCTGGCTGACGCTGGACGCCGCCCGCCTGCAGGCGGCACTGGACACCGCCTTGCCTTCGTGAACAGGATCGCCGCCATGACTGACCCGACCCCGACCCCGACCCCGACCCCGACCCCGACCCCGACCCTGGCGCTGGACATTGCCGGCCTGGAGGCCGTCTACGACCGCCTGGCAACCGCCATCGACCAGGCCGGGCCCGACAAGGCCGAGCTGTTCCTGGTCAAGCTGGCCTTGCTCAATGCCCAGGCGCTGGGCGATTCGCAGCGCTTCGGGCAGCAGGTGCAGGCCGCGCTGCAGGATCTGTAGCGCCGGCTCGACCGCCTGGTGGTCGGCATGCGGTGCGGCGGCCGGCGGCTGGTGTCGCATCGCGGCGTGCAGGGTAGGGTAGGGTAGCGACCGCGATGAAGCCAGCCTCCTGCCCAACCTGCCAACCACCGCCCTGGCCCCTGCGGCGCACCGGGTGGGCGTGTCGGTGGTGGCCGACGGTCGCCGGGGCCGTACTGGCCGGACTGGCGGGCTGTGCCACGGGCCCGGGGCCGGGCCCGGCCGGCGACGGTGCCCATGCCCCGGTGGCCCGGCCTGCGCCGTCGATCGCCGCACCCCAGCAGGACTTCGACCGCGACGGCCCCGGCCTGCACCCGCCGCCCGACCTGGCCCGGCTGCCCGACGCGCAGCCGCGGCTGGAAGCCGTGCGGCCCGGCGGCCCGAACAAGCCCTATGAAGTGTTGGGCCAGCCCTACACCCCGCTGGCGGGCGACCCGGTGCTGGCCGAGCGCGGACTGGCATCCTGGTACGGCCGCAAGTTCCACGGCCGCAGCACCGCCAACGGCGAAACCTACAACATGTACGCGATGACGGCCGCGCACAGGACCATGCCGCTGCCCAGCTATGCCCGGGTGCGCAACCCGGCCAACGGCCGCGAGGTGGTGGTGCGCATCAACGACCGCGGGCCGTTCCACGCCAACCGGGTGATCGACCTCAGCTACACCGCGGCGCTGAAGCTGGGCGTGCTGGGCGGCGTGGCGCCGGTGGAGATCGAACGCATCACCTACGAAGCGATCCGCACCGGCAGCTGGCGCCCACCGGCCGATCCCAGCACGGTGTTGCTGGTGCAGGCCGCCGCACGCAGCGATCTGCTGGCGCTGGCCGACCCGGCGAGCGACCCGGCCGCCGACCCGATCGCCGAAATCGCCCGCCGCTATACCGCCGCACCCACCGCACCCAC
>JBBQZM010000124.1:0-10895 GCA_038207685.1 Burkholderiales bacterium | reverse complement strand
TCTTTTTCGAGGCGCGGGCAACAGCCGTTCATTGTGACGCAGCGCAGCAAGGCCAAATCTGACAACGCGGCAACTTTGCGGCGCAGGGCTGGCGCGCGGACATGAAAAAGCCCGCGCAAGGCGGGCCAGCTTGGGCGCATGGCGCCCACAGGCGCGGCGGCGATCAGCCGTTTTTGCGCATCCATTCGGCGGCCCAGGCGTCCGACCGGGCTTGGGCTTCGGCACCGCTGGTCATCAGCCAGGCCAGGGAGCCGGCAGCAAACAGCAGCGGCACGAGAGCAAGAATCACGTTGATCATGGTCGGAAACAGTCTGGTTGGGTCGCACGGTGCCAGGCCCTTCCCGGACAATGCTGCGACGCAGCATAGCGATTCGGGCATTCGGCCGCTGGTGACTCCGGTAATAACCCGCATAGCCTGGGGTCATGTCGGACCGCCAGCCGCGGCCCGGTCGCCCGGGGTGTCTCAGCGGGCCGGGGTCGGCAGGCCGGGTGCCGAGGCCGCGGCGAGCGGCGGCGGCGCCGGCTCGGGCTGGGCGGCAGCAGGGGCGGCGGCGGAGGCGGCAGCAGTAGCGGCAACGGCAGTGGCAGCGGCAGCGGCAGCAGGCACTGTCACGTCGCTGGCGGGCGAGAGTGTGGGCGCAGGGGCGGGCAGTGCAGCCGACATGGCCGGCGCGCTGGCGGCTTCGCCGGCCGGGATCGCGGCCAGGGGGGTGCCTGCCGCCGGCAAGCCCGCCACCGGCAAAACCGCAACGCCGGTCACTGGCAACACCGTAACGCCGGCCACCGGCAAAACTGCAACGCCGGCGACCGGCAAAACCGCAACGCCGACTTCCGACGAGACCCCGGGGCTGACCACCGCCGTCGACGCCGCCGGGCCGGCTACCGCTGGCGCGATACCTATGCCCTGGCCGACCGCCGCCACCTTGAGTTGCTCGGCGCGCTGGGTGGCGTGCATGCAGGCGTCGATCATGCGCTGGCCGATCTTGGTGTTCATCAGCATCGACTTGGCGGGTATCTGCAGCCAGACGATGCCGGCGTCGGGGTCTTCCAGCCGCACCGCGCCGGTGCTGGTCTCACGCGGCAGCATGCGGTATTGCTTGCGCAGATAGGTGACGTTGAAGTAGCCCGGCAGGCCCTCAACCGGCGTCACGTTGACCCGCTGGTTGAATTCGCAATCGGCGTCGCCGACCAGCACCCGCGCGGCCACGTCCATCTGACCCGCGCTGATCGCTTCAACGGTGCGCACCGCCAGCGCCTGGCTGACGGCCTGGTTCTTCAGGCCGCTGCGGGCGCTGGGCGCTTTGGGCGCGCCCTTGGCTGCGAGGGCAGGTTGGGCGGGCTTGGCGGATTTGGCAGCCACGGGCTTGGCCGGCGGCGAGGCGGCGCCGGCCTGGGGTGTGAACAGCAGGGCAGCCAGGCAGCACAGCCAGGTGGACAGGAGCGGGGTACGGGCAGAGGGCATGTCGGTCAGTGGGGCGTCGGACGGCCGCGGAAGGATGGCCGATTGTGACGCGCTTGCCGCCGCGTGCCGTCACCGGCCGGTCGGGCGCTTGATCAGACGTTCAGGCGCCAGCGTCTTCAGGCCGCCGGTTCGCCGAAAAAGGCCTCGACCGCCTGGGCCGGCAGCGGCTGGCCAGTGCGGCGCGCACGCTCTATCACCTGCCAGAAGTAGCGGTAGCTGGCACGGTCATGCAAGGTGTCGCGGTGGCGTATCGGCGCCCAGTGGGCGGCTTGTGCGGCGGCGATGATATCGATCGCCTCGTCGACCTCGGCCACGCTGGGCGCAAAGGCCTCGACGATGGGCAGTATCTGCGCCGGGTGGATGCTCCACATGCGGGTGTAACCGAGTTCACGCGCGGCACGCCGCGCCGCTTGGGCGATCGCCTTGCCGTCTTTGAATTCGGTGACCACGCAGTGCGAAGGCACCTTGCCGGCGGCATGGCAAGCGGCCGTAATCTCCAGCTTGGCGCGCAACACCAGCGGATGCTCAAACTGGCCGGCCGCACTCATGGCGGTCTGCGGGATCGCGCCGCGGTGCGCTGAGACAAAGTCCATCAGCCCGAAGGACAGGCTCTGTATCTCGGGCAGCGCGGCCATTGCCTGCACATCGCGCAGCGCGCCATGGGTCTCCACCAGGGCATGCAACGGCAGCGCCGCGCCCTGGCCATGCAGGCTGGCGGCGTAGCGGATTTGTTGGATCGCCTGCCGAAGATCGGCCAGGTGGCGCGGCTTGGGCACCATCAGGTAGGCCAGCCGGTCACCGGCGCGGCCGACCAGGGTGTCGACGTCGGCGGCAAAGGCCGGGTGGTCAACCGGGTGCACCCGGGCGCCGACACGACCGAAGCGGTTGTCGGCCGACAGCGCCAGGTCGGCGCAGAGTTGCGCATGCTCGGCCTCGGCGCCGATCGGCGCGCCGTCCTCGCAATCGAGGGTGATGTCGAACACCGGGCCCAGTTCGGCCTGCAGTTCCAAAGCCTTGCGCATGCGCGGCTCGGTGCCGCAGTAGTGGTCGCACACCGGCAAGTCGGGCGCGGCATCGCCGGCTTCGAGCAGCGCGTCGCGGGGCAGGATGGCAGAGATCATGCTGGGTGGGCTAGAAATGCAAAAGGGCTGGCGGCATTGTGCCGGCCAGCCCTTGTCAGCGCAGCCCGGCTGGGCCTGCGGAGATTACAGCAGGTGCTTGACGCCGTCCTGCTCGCCCTGCAGCTCGGCCAGGGTCTTGTTGATGCATTCCTGCGAGAAGGCGTCGATCGTCAAGCCTTCGACCAGCTTGTACTCGCCGCCTTCGCAAGTGACCGGGTAGCCGAACATCACGTCCTTGGGGATGCCGTACTCGCCGTTACTGGCCACGCCCATCGTCACCCAGGCGCCGTTGGTGCCCAGCGCCCAGTCGCGCATGTGGTCGATGGCGGCATTGGCGGCCGAGGCGGCCGACGACACACCCCGGGCGGCAATGATGGCCGCGCCGCGCTTGCCCACGGTGGGCAAGAAGGTCTCGGCGTTCCAGACCTGGTCGTTGATCATGTCCTTGACCGATGCGCCGTCGATGGTGGCAAAGCGGTAGTCGGCGTACATGGTCGGCGAGTGGTTGCCCCACACCGCCAGCTTCTCGATGCTGGCCACCGGCTTGCCGGTCTTGGCGGCGATCTGGCTCAGCGCGCGGTTGTGGTCCAGGCGCAGCATGGCGGTGAAGTTCTTGCGCGGCAGGTCAGGCGCCGACTTCATCGCGATGTAGGCATTGGTATTGGCCGGGTTGCCGACCACCAGCACCTTGACATTGCGCGAGGCCACGGCGTTGAGCGCCTTGCCCTGGGCGGTGAAGATCTGCGCATTGGCGGCCAGCAGGTCGGCACGCTCCATGCCGGGGCCACGCGGGCGGGCGCCCACCAGCAGGGCGTAGTCGGTGTCCTTGAAGGCGGCCATCGGGTCGCTGTACGCTTCCATGCCGGCCAGCAGCGGGAAGGCGCAGTCCTGCAACTCCATCATCACGCCCTTGAGCGCTTCCTGGGCCTTGTCGACTGGCACCTCCAGCAATTGCAGGATCACCGGTTGATCCTTGCCCAGCATTTCGCCTGAGGCGATGCGGAACAACAGGGCATAACCGATTTGACCGGCTGCGCCGGTAACGGCCACACGGACGGGCTTCTTGCTCATGGAGGGCTCCTGGGGATGGTGAACGAATAGAGGTCGTCTCGGCCTGCGGGGGCGGTCCGGCCGGTCTCGGGCACAAGGCCCGGGGCGAGAAAAACCGCAGCCGCAGCAGCCAATGCGCAGTGTAGGACAGTCTAGGGGTTGTTACCGAGTCTGTCAAAGGTCTTATGTCTTCTATAAGACATCTGTCAGCATTTTGTGGACGCCCCGCGATGCCTGTGCTGCAATGCAGGGCGATGCCCGACCTTGCCCCCCCGATCCCCGCGTCAGCGCCTGCCGAGGCTGGCATTGCCTCGCCCGCCGGTCCGGCCTTCAGCCCGCTGTACCAGCAGATCAAGGCGCTGATCACCCGCGAACTTCAGGCCGGGGTGTGGAAGCCTGGCGAGGCCATTCCCAGCGAGCTGGACCTGGCCGCGCGTTTCAAGGTCAGCCAGGGCACGGTGCGCAAGGCGATCGACGAACTGGCGGCCGACAACCTGCTGGTGCGCCGCCAGGGCAAGGGCACCTTCGTGGCGACGCATGCCGAGCAGCAGATCCAGTACCGTTTTCTGCGGCTGATGCCCGATGACGGCGGCGACCGCGGCATGGCGCGCCGCCTGCTCGACTGCCGCCGCACCCGCGCGCCGTCCGACGTGGCGCGCATGCTCGACATCAAGAGCGGCGACGCCGTGGTGCAACTGCGTCGGCTGTTGCTGGCGCCAACCGACAGCCCCCAGGCCGCCGCGTCGCGCCGGCTGTCCCCCGAGGGCAGCGCGCCGCCTTGGGGCGGCCCCGCAGCGGTGGCCAAGCCGGTGGTGCTGGACGAGATCTGGCTGCCTGGCACCTTGTTCAAAGGCCTCACCGTCGAACGGCTGGCCGACTACAAGGGCCCGATGTACGGCATGTTCGAGGCCGAGTTCGGCGTGCGCATGATCCGCGCCGAGGAGAAGATTCGCGCCTTGGCCGCCGATGCCGCCAGCGCGCCCTTGCTCGGTGTGGCGGCGGGTTTTCCGTTGCTCAGCGTCGAACGCCTGTCCTTCACTTATGGCGACAAGCCGGTCGAGTTGCGGCGCGGCTTGTACAACACCGAGCAGCATTTCTACCGCAACGAGCTGAACTGATCTTGCATTGCATTGCCCTGGACGCGCAGCGGGGTGAGCCACAAGCTCCGGGTAAGCCTGCTGCGTTGCAATAAACTCATCGGGTTTCAGCCCGACAACACCGAGAACACAACTTATGGCAGAGCTTTCCAAAGCCCGCACCATCGGCGGCAAAGACACCCGTCCGGGCGCCAACATGCGCTTGTTCGACGCACTGCAGTACCCGCTGCCGCTGGCGGCGAAGCTGTCGATCCTGCATCGTGCCAGCGGCATGATGATGTTTTTCCTGCTGCCGTTCATCGTCTGGATGTTCGACGCCAGCGTCACCTCCGAGGTGTCGTTCGACGGCTTCACCAGTGCCTTCGTCGCCGGCATCGGCTTTGTGCCGGGCTTTGTCATCAAGCTGGTAGCTTTGGCGCTGATCTGGGCCTACCTGCACCATGCGGTGGCCGGTGTGCGTCACCTGTGGATGGATGCCACCCACAGCGTGTCCAAGCAGCAAGGCCACAGTTCGGCGATGGCCACCTTCGTCATCAGCATCGCGCTGACCGTCGCGCTCGGTGCCAAGCTGTTCGGGCTGTTCTGAGCAGCGCACAGCGGCTCTTTTAACCAGAGACAAACAAGACATGGCCGTCAATTACGGATCCAAGCGCCTGGTCGTCGGCGCGCACTACGGTTTCAGGGACTGGCTCAGCCAGCGCGTGACCGCGGTACTGATGGCGTTGTTCACGCTGGCGCTGCTGGCCCAGGTGATCTTCGGTGGCCCGGTGGGTTACGACAGCTGGGCGGGCATTTTCTCGCGCCAGTGGATGAAGGTGGCGACCTTCGTCGTCATCCTGGCACTGGCCTGGCACGCCTGGGTGGGCATGCGCGACGTCTGGATGGACTACATCAAGCCGGTGGGTCTGCGGCTGGTGGCCCAGGTGGCCACCATCGCCTGGCTGGTGGGTTGCGCCGGCTGGGCCGTGCAGGTGCTCTGGAGACTATGAGCATGGCTGCCACCCGCAGCGCCCGCAGGGTGCGGACGGGTGCACCTGTGGCCAGTGCCGCTGAAGCGGCGTGAAGAACTGAGATAAAGATGGCAAATATCAAGACAAACGTGGCCCGACGCAAGTTCGACGTGGTGATCATCGGCGCCGGCGGCTCCGGCATGCGCGCGTCGCTGCAACTGGCGCGTGCCGGGCTCAATGTGGCGGTGCTGTCCAAGGTGTTCCCGACCCGCTCGCACACTGTGGCGGCGCAAGGCGGCATAGGCGCCTCGCTGGGCAACATGAGCGAGGACAACTGGCACTTCCACTTCTACGACACCGTCAAGGGCTCGGACTGGCTGGGCGACCAGGACGCGATCGAGTTCATGTGCCGCGAGGCGTCCAAGGTGGTCTACGAGCTAGAACACTTCGGCATGCCCTTCGACCGCAACCCCGACGGCACGATCTACCAGCGTCCGTTTGGCGGCCATACCGCCAACTACGGCGAGAAGCCGGTGCAGCGCGCCTGCGCCGCCGCCGACCGCACCGGCCACGCCATGCTGCACACGCTGTACCAGCAAAACGTCAAGGCCCGCACCCAGTTCTTTGTCGAGTGGATGGCGCTGGACCTGGTGCGTGACGCCGACGGCGATGTGGTCGGCGTCACGGCGCTCGAGATGGAGACTGGCGAGGTCTATGTGCTCGAGGCCAAGACCACGCTGTTGGCCACCGGCGGCGCTGGCCGCATCTACGCCGCCAGCACCAATGCCTTCATCAACACCGGCGACGGCCTGGGCATGGCGGCGCGCGCCGGCATCCCGCTGGAAGACATGGAGTTCTGGCAGTTCCACCCCACCGGCGTGCACGGCGCCGGCGTGCTGCTGACCGAAGGCTGCCGCGGCGAGGGCGCGATCCTGCGCAACGCCAACGGCGAGCGCTTCATGGAACGTTATGCGCCGACGCTGAAGGACCTGGCGCCGCGTGACTTCGTCTCGCGCTGCATGGACCAGGAAATCAAGGAAGGGCGCGGCTGCGGCCCCAATAAGGACTACATCGAGCTCGACATGACCCACCTGGGCGGCGAAACCATCATGAAGCGCCTGCCCAGCGTGTTCGAGATCGGCCACAACTTCGCCAACGTCGACATCACCAAGGAACCGATCCCCGTGGTGCCGACCATCCACTACCAGATGGGTGGCATCCCCACCAACATCAACGGTCAGGTGGTGGCGCCCAACGGGGTGGGGGCGGACCGCAACCCCAACCACGTGGTGGGCGGGCTGTACGCGGTGGGTGAATGCTCCTGCGTCAGCGTGCACGGCGCCAACCGGCTGGGCACCAACTCGCTGCTCGATCTGCTGGTGTTCGGCCGCGCGGCCGGCAACCATATCGTCGATGCCCATGCCAAGGGTGATCGCAGCCGCAAGCCGGTGGCGGCCGACGCCGCAGACTACTCGCTGGCGCGCATCGACCGGCTCGACAGTTCGATCAGCGGTGAATACGCCCAGGACGTGGCCAACGACCTGCGCGACACGATGCAAAAGCATGCTGCGGTGTTCCGCACGCAAGAGCTGCTAACCGCCGGCACGGTGGAGGTGGCCAAGCTGCGCGAGCGTGTGGCCAACATCGCGCTCAAGGACAAGAGCAAGGTCTTCAACACCGCGCGCATCGAGGCACTGGAGGTCGAGAACCTGATCGAGGCGGCGCAGGCCACCATCGTATCGGCGGCGGCACGTCACGAATGCCGCGGTGCGCACACCGTCAAGGACTACGAGCGCGGCGCCGACGACGCCGAGTTCCCGCTCGGCCGCAACGACGCCGAGTGGATGAAACACACGCTGTGGTACAGCAATGGCAACCGGCTGGACTACAAGCCGGTGCAACTCAAGCCGCTGACGGTGGACAGTGTGCCGCCCAAGGTCCGTACCTTCTGATGGACCAGCAACTTTCATCAAAGCAGCCGGCCGAGCGCCGAGCCGCTCTCAAGCCGGCCGGCATCCCCTCGGGGAATCGGTCGACGTACCCATCGGACGAGGGGCTCCAATGAAACGTAATTTCCAGATCTACCGTTACGACCCGGACAAGGACGCCAAGCCTTACATGCAGTCGATCGACGTCGAGCTCGACGGCAGCGAGCGCATGTTGCTCGACGCCTTGATGAAGCTCAAATCGATCGATCCGGCGATCAGTTTCCGACGCAGCTGCCGTGAAGGCGTGTGCGGCTCGGACGCGATGAACATCAACGGCAAGAACGGTCTTGCCTGCCTGACCAACATGCGCGACCTGAAGGGCAGTGTGGTGCTCAAGCCGCTGCCCGGGCTGCCGGTCATCCGCGACCTGATCGTCGACATGACGCAGTTCTTCAAGCAGTACGACTCGATCAAGCCCTATCTGGTCAACGACAGCATTCCGCCCGAGAAAGAGCGCTTGCAGTCACCCGAAGAGCGCGACGAGCTCAATGGCCTGTACGAGTGCATCCTGTGCGCCAGCTGCTCGACCGCCTGCCCCAGCTTCTGGTGGAACCCCGACAAGTTCGTCGGCCCGGCCGGTTTGCTGCAGGCCTACCGTTTCATCGCCGACAGCCGCGACCAGGGCACGGCCGAGCGCCTCGACAACCTCGAGGATCCGTACCGGCTGTTCCGCTGCCACACCATCATGAACTGCGTTGATGTCTGCCCCAAGGCGCTGAACCCGACCAAGGCCATCGGCAAGATCAAGGAATTGATGGTGCGGCGCGCGATCTAACCGCTCGGCCTGCCGACTCAACGCATCCCACCATGCCCGACCCCACCTCCGACCAGCAGGCGATCGGCGCCACCGAGCTCAGCCGGTTGCGTTGGCGTTGCCGGCGTGGGCTGCTGGAGAACGACTTGTTCATCCAGCGCTTCTTTCGCCGCCACGAGGCTGGGTTGACGCTCCGCCATGCCGACGGCCTGCAGGCGCTGATGGATCTGCCCGACAACGAGTTGCTGGACCTGTTGCTGGCCCGTCGTGAGCCCGATGTTGATCTGGCTCGCCCCGAAGTGATGGAAGTGTTGGGCATGATGCGAACATCAGTGCCGCCGTCCAATAAGTTGTGAGAGAACCCAGCATGCCCGCGTGGCCCCCACAAACCGCAGCATCAAGGCGCAACGCGCTGCCCATGCTGCGCGCCTGGGCAAGCGGTGCAACGCCGAGGCTGCGGTTTGTGGGAGCAACCCTGCGGGCCGGGGCACCCAAGGGCCCTGCGCGGCGTTGCAACGCTTGCCCGCACGCCAGTGCGGACGGCGTGCCGCGCCTTGCTCAAGGCCCTTGGCCGGCCCGCGCGGTTACGCTGGGTTCTCTCACAACGTCTGACTTGTAACCAAGAAAGGGAATGATCATGACCCCGTCCGATGTCAAAGCCACCCTGTCGTTTTCCGATGGCAGCCCGAGCATGGAGATGCCGATCTACAAGGGCACCATCGGTCCGGATGTGATCGACATCCGCAAGCTGTACGGCCAGACCGGCAAGTTCACTTATGACCCGGGCTTCCTGAGCACCGCGTCGTGCAAATCGACGATCACCTACATTGACGGCGACAAGGGCGAACTGCTGTACCGCGGCTACCCGATCGAGCAGTTGGCGGTGCACTGTGACTTCATGGAGACCTGCCACCTGCTGCTGTACGGAGATCTGCCCAACGCAGCGCAGAAGCAGGAGTTTGATGCCCGCGTGAGCAACCACACGATGGTCAACGAGCAGATGCAGTTCTTCCTGCGCGGTTTCCGCCGCGATGCGCATCCGATGGCCATCATGACCGGCCTGGTCGGCGCGATGTCGGCCTTCTACCACGACAGCACCGACATCAATAATCCGCAGCACCGCGAGATCGCGGCGATCCGGCTGATCGCCAAGATGCCCACGTTGGTGTCGATGGCCTACAAGTACGTTACTGGCGCGCCGTACATGTACCCGCGCAACAAGTTGTCGTACTCGGCCAACTTCATGCACTTGATGTTCGCCAACCCCTGCGAGGACTACGAGCAGAACGAGGTGCTGGTGCGCGCGATGGACCGCATCTTCATCCTGCACGCCGACCACGAGCAAAACGCCTCCACCTCCACGGTGCGGTTGTGCGGCAGCTCGGGCACCAATCCGTTTGCGGCCATCGCCGCCGGTGTGGCCTGTCTGTGGGGCCCGGCGCACGGCGGTGCCAACGAGGCGGCGCTGAACATGCTGGGCGACATCCAGAACATGGGCGGCGTGGAGAAGATCGGCGAGTTCATCAAGCAGGTCAAGGACAAGAACTCCACCGTCAAGCTGATGGGCTTCGGCCACCGGGTCTACAAGAACTACGACCCGCGTGCCAAGCTGATGCGCGAAACCTGCCACGAGGTGCTGAACGCGCTGGGCCTGCATAACGACCCGCTGTTCAAGCTGGCGATGGCGCTGGAGAAGATTGCGCTGGAGGACGACTACTTCGTCTCGCGCAAGCTCTACCCGAACGTCGACTTCTACTCGGGCATCGTGCAGCGCGCCATCGGCATCCCGGTACCGCTGTTCACCGCGGTCTTCGCGCTGGCTCGCACCGTGGGCTGGATCGCCCAGCTCAACGAGATGATCGGCGACCCTGAGTACAAGATCGGCCGTCCGCGTCAGCTGTTTGTCGGCTCGCAGCCGCGCGACGTCAAGCCTATCGCAGAGCGCTGAGCCGCTGCCGGGCTGGGCTGCCCAACGTGGCGGCTTGACGTCAGCAGCACGAAGGGCCGCTCATGCGGCCCTTTTTTATTGGCTGGCGCCGCGCGATGTACGAGCCGCGGCGCGTGGTTAGCCAGGCTGGCCGCTGACGCCGAAGGAAGAAGGCCGCACGATGGCGGCCCTTGGCGGTAGGCCAGCCGATCAACCGGCCGGCGCCTCAGCGTGGACTCAGAGCAGCGCCTTCAGCAAGCGGGCCATCTCGCTGGGGTTGCGGGTGATGGTGAAGCCGCAAGCCTCCATGATCTCGAGCTTGGCGTTGGCCGTGTCGGCGCCGCCACTGATCAGCGCGCCGGCATGGCCCATGCGCTTGCCCGCCGGTGCGGTGACACCGGCGATGAAGCCGACGATCGGCTTCTTCATGTTGGCCTTGCACCAGACCGCGGCTTCTGCTTCGTCGGGGCCGCCGATCTCGCCGATCATGATCACCGCGTCGGTGTCCGGATCGTCATTGAAGGCCTGCATCACGTCGATGTGCTT
>JBBQZM010000123.1:0-10985 GCA_038207685.1 Burkholderiales bacterium | reverse complement strand
CGCTGCAAGGCCAGCTCGACCTGCACGGCTGCACACGCGACGAGGCCCGCGACCAGTTGGCCAGCTACCTGCGCGAGTGCCGGCGCCGCGGCCTGCGCTGCCTGCGTGTGGTGCACGGCAAGGGCCATGGCTCGCCGGGCCGTCAGCCGGTGCTCAAGGACAAGGTGCAGCGCTGGCTGGCGCAGAGCGCCGAAGTCATCGCTTTTGCCCAGGCCAGCGGGCCGCAAGGCGGCGCCGGCGCGCTGCTGGTGCTGCTGGCCGGGCAGCAGCGCTGATACGGTTGCCGGCGCGCTGCAGCGCGAGGTCTTGCTGCAATTCCTGATCGAGGCCGTGGCGTTCGCCGCGCTCGGTGGCCTGATCGGCCTGGTGCTGGCCCCCGCGACGTCGATCGGCCTGTCCGCGTTGATGAATTGGCGCCGCGCCTGCTCAGCCGCCCTGGTTGCGCATCCAGTCGGCGGTGCCGAAGAAGCTCTGCGCCAAGCGCTCGGCCAGCGCCGGGTCCAACTGCTGCTCGACCATCGCCGACATCATGCAGGCCAGCCACTGATCGCGCTCGGCCAGGCCGATCGCATACGGCAGGTGGCGAGCGCGCAGCCGCGGATGGCCGAGGCGCTGGACGTAGAGGTCGGGGCCACCCAGCCAGCCGCAGAGAAACCAGTGCAGCTTGTCGCGCGAGCCGTCCAGGCTGTCGGGATGCAGGCGACGGATGCCGGCATAGGTCGGCTCCAGGTCCATCAGGTCATAGAAGCGGTCGACCAGGGCGCGCACCGCAGGCTCGCCGCCCAGTTGTTGAAACGGCGTGGCAGCGGTGCTCGGGGTGTCTGGCGTCATGGTCAGCAGTGTGCCAGCGCCAGCCAGGGCTGCTGCTGATCCGGGAATATTCGCATGGCCTGATGTTCAGCTACAGCCTATGCTCGCGCCCGTCACAGGCAAGCCCGCCAACAGGAGACCCGAAATGAAGACCTCACAGATGTTCATGGCAGCCGTGCTGGCCGTCGCCACCCTGCCCGCGCTGGCGCAGGACAGGGTCGCCTACCACGTCAACGACAGCGTCGGCCAGGCACTGGGCACGCTGCGCAATATCCGCAACCACCTCGACACCGACCCCACGGCCAAGATCACCGTGGTCAATCATGCCCAGGGCATCGACTACCTGATGGAAGGCGCCAAGGATGCCAACGGCGCGCTTTACGCGGGCACGGTGGCGGCACTGGTGAACCGGGGCGTGAAGTTCGAGATCTGCGAGATCACCTTGAAGAACCGCAACCTGAAGAAGGAGCAGTTCATCCAGGAGGCCGACTTCACGCCATCGGGCGTGGTGCGCCTGACCAAGCTGCAGATCCAGGGCTTCGCCTACATCAAGCCCTGACAGCCGACATGGCGGCGGGCCGCCGCACGCGGCTCGCGGCTGACGGCTCACGGCGTGTCAAGCCGGCAGCAGGCGCGCCGCCGCCGCACTCAGCGCCACCGCTGCCGGGCTGCCCGGCAGCGTTTCCATCAGCAGTTCGCGGCGCTGCACCGCGTCGCGCACGGTTTCGTCCATCGGCACTTCGCCCAGCAGCGAGAGCTTGAGCGGCGTGCTCAGCGACGGGCTGACAAAGCGGTCGACCACCTGCTGCAACTGCTGCAGCACGGCCAGGCCTGAGGCCGGCTTGCGCGACTGGTTGACCAAGAGCCGCACCGGCCGTGCGATCTGGTTGGCCGCCAGCACCTTGATCGTGGCATAAGCATCGGTCACCGAGGTGGGCTCGGGTGTGGCCACGATCATCACCTCGTCGGCCATGGAGACGGTGAACAGCACCACGTCAGAGATGCCGGCGCCGGTATCGAGCAGCACATGGTCGAAGCGCTGGCGCACCTGGGTGATGATCTCCAGCAGCTTGTCGCGTACTTCGGCCGTCATGCGCGAGTACTCGACCAGGCCCGAACCGGCCAGCAGCACGGTGAAGCCGCCGGGCGCGTGCTGCAAAGCCTCGTCCAGAGTGCAGCGCCCGGTGAAGACATCGTGCAAGGTGACATTGGCCGAGAGGTTGAGCACCACGTCGAGGTTGGCCAGGCCCAGATCGGCGTCTAGTACCAGCACACGACGGCCGGCGCGCGCCAGCGCCGCCGCGATGTTGGCGGCGACAAAGGTCTTGCCGACCCCGCCTTTGCCGCTGGTGATCGCGGTGATGCGCGCACCTGGCGAATTCGCAGCCTGTGCTGCTGGAACAGTCATTCGGAATCCTGATGGGTAGATCCGCCCAGCAGCATCGCGCGCTCCTGCGCGCTGACCGCCGGAACGATGCTGTGCTCGAAGCAGACACGGTCGCGTCCCTCGGCCTTGGCACGGTAGAGTTGCAGGTCGGCCCGCTGCAGCCAGATGCCGGGGGTGGAACGTACCCACTGCGGCGCATAGGCGCCACCGACGCTGACCGTCATGGTCAGCCGGATGCCGCAGGGCAGTTCGATCACGTTGCGCGCCACATGCTGGCGCACCCGCGCCGCCACCTGGAGGCCGAAGGCCGCCGGGCAATTGGGCAGCAGCACCGCGTACTCCTCGCCGCCGATGCGCGCCACCAGGTCCATCGGGCGCACGCTGTCGGCCAGCGCCCGGCCCACGGCCTGGATCACGCGGTCACCGACGGCATGGCCGTGGTTGTCGTTGACGCGCTTGAAGTGGTCGATGTCGATCATCAGCAGCAAGGCCGATTCGCCCGAGCGCGCGACGCGATCCACCTCGCGGGCCAGCGACAACTCAAAGTTGCGCCGGTTGGCCAGGCCGGTCAGCGCGTCGCGGCTGGACAGATCGACCAACTGGTCGATCACCTCCTGCAGATAGGCCACCGAGCTAGGCGCATGCGCCGGCTCTGCCCGTCCGGCGTGCTGCAACAACGCCAGAGCGTCATCCAGCTGCAGACCCGAGCCGGCAGGATCGTCGAAATAATTGGTCGCTAGATCCATGAGCCCGATCGGCAGGTCAACTCTCACAGGGGTAACAAGGCAGTTTATCAGCGCCCGTCAGGGGCCAATGGCCGGAGCAAGGGCGTGAAGCCGGTTCACTTCCGTCGCTGGCGCAGGGCTTGATCGATCAGACTGCGATGCGCTGGCGGCGCTGGCAGCACGGGCATCTGCCGCCTTGGCACCGCAACTCCGCAGACAACATGCCTATTGCGCTGAACCGACCCGCCCCCACCGGACCGCCGGGCCGCACACCATTGGCCGAGTTCGCCTTCACCGAGGCCGACTTCGTGCTGGTGTGCCAGCTGCTGCACCGGCATGCCGGCATCCGCCTGCAGGCCGGCAAACAGGCAATGGTCTACAGCCGCCTGGCACGCCGCCTGCGCGAAACCGGCCATCGCTCGGTGGCCGACTACCTGGCCAGCCTGCAGGGCGAGGCCGACGTCGTCGGCAGCGTGCAGTGGCAGGCCTTCATCAATTGCCTGACCACCAACCTGACCGCCTTCTTCCGCGAGGCCCATCACTTCGAGGCGCTGGCCGCCGACCTGCGAGCGCGGAGCGAGCGACCACTGCGCATCTGGTGCGCCGCGTCGTCCACCGGCGAAGAGGCCTATTCGATCGCCATGACTGTGGCCGAGACGCTGGGGCCTGATGCAGCGGTGCAGATCCTGGCCACCGACATCGACACCGCCGTGCTGGCCAGTGCCCGCCGCGGCATCTACCCGCTGCCGCCCGACGGGCTGTCCGCGGCGCGCATGCACCGGCACTTCCTGCGTGGCAAGGGCGCCAACGCCGGCCTGATCCGCGTGCGGCCCGAGCTGGCGCGTTTGATCGCCTTCCGGCCGTTCAACCTGATGGACTCGCCCGGCAGCCTGGGCGCCAGCTTCGACATGGTGTTCTGCCGCAATGTGATGATCTACTTCGATCAAGCCACTCAGCACCGCGTGCTGCAGCAACTGCACCGGGCGCTGTCGCCGCTGGGCCTGCTGTACGTGGGCCATGCAGAGAGCTTCAGCGATGCAGGTGCGCTGTTCCGGCTGCGTGGCAAGACCATCTACCAGCGCATCTGACGCAGGCCTGCAGGCGCCCGGCCCGCTGCCGAGTGGCTGAAGTTCTGCCCCAACGGGCCGATAAGCCAGTGAGCCTGCTGTGCTGCGGACCGCCAGCCTTATTGCCGGCGAAGCCGGTGGCCAAGGCATGCAGAAACGGCGGCAGGAACCGGCGCCGCGCCGACCCATTCACCTTGACTCGGACTGGGAGACCATGGACAAAGTGCCCAAGACAAGAGTGCTGGTGATTGACGATTCGGCGCTGGTGCGCAGCTTGCTGGCCGAAATCATCAACCGACAGCACGACATGGTCTGCGTGGGCGCGGCCAGTGACCCGCTGATCGCCCGCGAGATGATCCGCCAGCTCGATCCCGATGTGCTGACGTTGGATGTCGAGATGCCGCGCATGGACGGCCTCGACTTTCTCGGCAAGCTGATGCGCCTGCGGCCGATGCCAGTGGTGATGGTCAGCACGCTGACCGAACGTGGCGCCGAGGTGACGCAGCGCGCGCTGGCGCTCGGTGCGGTGGACATCGTGGCCAAACCGCGTCTCGGCGTGGCCGACGGCCTGCGCCAGCTGGCCGAGGACATCACCGACAAACTGCGCTGCGCCGCGCGCGCCCAGGTGCGGCGGCTGCCCGCCGCTGCCGTGGGCACCGCCACCACGCCGTTGCCACGGCCGCAGGCGCTGGGCGGTGTCGGCCCCTTGTCGACCGAGCGGCTGATCTTCATCGGCGCGTCCACCGGCGGCACCGAGGCCACCCGCGAGCTGCTGATGGCCCTGCCGGCCGATGCGCCGGCGGTGCTGATCGCCCAGCACATGCCGGCCGGCTTCACCCGCAGCTACGCGGCGCGGCTGAATAGCCAGTGCCACATTCACGTCAAGGAAGCGGTGGACGGCGAGCGCCTGCTGCTGGGCCATGCCTACATCGCGCCGGGCGGCTGCCATTTGTCGGTGGCGCGCTCGGGCAGCCACTACCTGGCGCGGGTGCGCGACGGCGAACCGGTCAACCACCACAAGCCCAGCGTCGAGGTGTTGTTCGACTCGGCCGCGCGCGTGGTGGGGCCCAATGCGCTGGGCGTGATGCTCACCGGCATGGGCGACGACGGTGCGGGCGCGATGCGGCGCATGCGTGACGCCGGCAGCTGGAACCTGTGCCAGGACGAGGCCAGTTGCGTAGTCTTCGGCATGCCGCGTGAAGCCATCGCCCGCGGCGCGGCGCACGAGGTGCTGCCGCTGCAGCACATCGCGCCGGCGCTGCTGGAGCGGCTGCGCGCCGGCGCCGCGCTGACGCCGGTCTGATCCGCCCTACAGGAACAGGGCCTGAAGGTCGGACAAGAAATCGAAGCCGCGGGTCGTCGGCCAGACACGCTGGAAGTCACGCGCTATCAGGCCCTTGGCCTCGGCCTCGGCCAGTGCTTTGGCGATGGCCGACAGCGGCAGGCCGGTGCGGGCCGTGAAGTCGGCCAGCGCAAAGCCGTCGCGCAGGCGCAGCGCATTGAGCATGTACTCAAACGGCAGCTGGGCGCGTGGCACCTCGTCGTCGTTGCTCATCGCGGTGCCTGCCAGCGCCTGCGTCATGTAGGTGTTGGGTTCACGCCAACGCACCTGGCGGATGACCCGATGCGGATAGCTCAGCTTGCCATGCGCACCGGCGCCAATTCCCAGGTAGTCGCCGAACTGCCAGTAGTTCAGGTTGTGCGCGCAGCGGTGGCCGCTTCGGGCAAAGGCCGAGACCTCGTAGCGCGGCAGGCCAGCGTCGGCGGTGCGCTGGATGATCAGGTCGAGCATGTCGCTGGCCAGGTCATCGTCGGGCAGGCCGCTGGGCGGCGCCACCGCGAAGCGCGTATTGGGCTCGATCGTCAGGTGGTAGATCGACAGGTGCGGCGGTGCAAAACCCAGCGCAGTGTCCAGGTCGGCCTGCAGCTGCGCCAGACTCTGGCCGGGCAGCGCGTACATCAGGTCGAGGTTGAAGGTGTCGAAGCAAGCCGCGGCCTCGGTCAGCGCGGCGCGGGCCTGGGCGCCGTCATGCACCCGGCCCAGCTTGACCAGCATGGCATCGTCAAAGCTTTGCACACCCACCGACAGGCGGTTGACACCCGCCGCGCGGAAGGCCTTGAAACGCTCGCGCTCGAAGCTGCCAGGGTTGGCTTCCAGCGTGATCTCGCAGCCCGGCAGCAGCGGCAGCCGGGCGCGGATATCGGCCAGCAGCCGGCTGATGCCGTCGGGCGAAAACAAGCTGGGCGTGCCACCGCCGATGAAGATGCTGACCACCGGCCGGCCCCAGACCTGCGGCAGCGCGGCTTCCAGGTCGGCCTGCAGCGCGTCGAGATAACGCGCCTCGGGCAGGCCGCCGTCTGCCGCTTCAGGCCCCCAAGCGCCGGGCCGCCCCAAGCTGGGCACACCCCCCCGGGGGGCCGATGCCAAAGGCATCTTGGGGGCCAGTTCATGCGAATTGAAGTCGCAGTACGGGCACTTGGCGATGCACCACGGCAGGTGCACATACAGCGACAGCGGCGGCGATTCACCCAACTGCAGCGTGCCGGGCCGCAGGTAGCGGGAGACAAGGTCCACGGTGCGCCGCGCCGTCAGGGCGCCAGATGCCAGACGTCGGCCAGCATCACCCGCAGCGCGGTAGCGGCGCGGGCGCGGTGGCTGTGGCGGTTCTTGCTCACCGCGTCCAGTTCAGCCACGGTGGCGTCGAGTTCGGGGATGAACATCAGCGGGTCGTAGCCAAAACCGTGGTCGCCACGCGGCGCTTTCAGCACAAGACCTGGCCAGCGGCCCACCGCCACCAGCGGCTCGGGGTCGTCGACATGGCGCACCGCTACCAGGGCGCTGATGAAATGCGCGCGCCGGTCGTCCTGGTCTTGCAACTGCGCCAGCAGCTCGGCGTTGTTGGCCGCATCCTGGCGACGACGGCGCGCCTCGCGCGCCTCGCCGGCCAGCACCGGCAGCGCACCGGCAAAGTGCGCCGAGATCACGCCCGGCGCGCCGCCCAGCGCGCCGATGCACAGACCCGAGTCGTCGGCAATCGCCGCGCAGCCGCTGGCCAGCGCCGCATGGCGGGCCTTGGCCAGCGCATTCTCGACAAAGCTCTGGTGCGGCTCGTCGGCCTCGGCAATGCCCAGCGCGCTCTGCGGCACGATGTCCAGCGGCAGCCCGGCCAGCAGACTGCGCAGTTCGGCCAGCTTCTTGGCGTTGTTGGAGGCGAGGATCAGCTTCATCGACGGCTCAGGCGGGCAGCGGTGCGGCCAAAGCGGCGGCCTGCGCAGCCACCAGCTCGCCGATGCCCTTGGCGGCCAGGGCCAGCAGCGCATTCATCTCGGCCTGGCTGAAAGCCGCGCCTTCGGCCGTGCCCTGCAATTCGACAAAGCCGCCGGCGCCGGTCATCACCACATTCATGTCGGTGTCGCATGACGAGTCCTCGGTGTACTCCAGGTCGAGCAGCGGCACACCGCCGACGATGCCCACCGACACCGCGGCCACCGCGTCCTTGATCGGGCTGGCCTTGAGCTTGCCCTGGCGCATCAACCAGGCCACTGCATCGGCCGCAGCCACATAGGCGCCGGTGATCGCCGCGGTGCGGGTGCCACCATCGGCCTGCAGCACATCGCAGTCGATCAGGATGCTGCGCTCGCCCAGCGCCGCCAGGTCGAACACGCAGCGCAGCGAGCGGCCGATCAGGCGCTGGATCTCCTGGGTGCGGCCGCTTTGCTTGCCGCGCGCGGCCTCGCGGTCGCCACGGGTGTGGGTGGCGCGCGGCAGCATGCCGTACTCGGCCGTCACCCAGCCTTCGCCCGAACCGCGCTTGTGTGGCGGCACCTTCTCTTCAACCGAGGCGGTGCACAAGACCTGGGTGTGGCCGAAGCTCACCAGCACCGAGCCTTCGGCATGGCGGGTAAAAGCCCGCTGGATGCTTACCGGGCGCATGGCATCTGCGGCGCGGCCGTCACCCCGAACAAAAGCAGCGCGAGTCGTCTCGCGCAAGGCATCAGTCATCACAATCCTCAGGTTTTTCTTTGAGACGACCGCTTGATCGCCTCGTTGATCTCACGGATCGAGCGCTCGATTTCGGCGTCGTCCAGTTCTTCGGCAGCCAGTTCACCGGCCGCAATGCTGGCCTGGATGGTGGAGGCAAATTCCTCATCGCCCAGCGCGCGGCCAGACATCGGTTGCGCGCTGTCGGCCGACTCGGCGCTGTCCCACTCCACCGCCAGCACGGTGACGTTGTCGCTCTTGGCGCCGGCTTGGCGCAAGGCCTGCTCGGCCAGTTCGGGCACGGCGTCGGAGATCGGCCGCTCGCTCAGCACCTGCACGATGGCCGCGTCGCTGAGGCTGCCCCACAGGCCGTCGCTGCACAGCATCACCCGGTCGCCGGCCTGCAGCAGCAGCGGGCCGCTGGTATCGACCACCGGCTTGCCCGGGCTGCCCAGGCAGGTGAACAACACGTTGCGGTTGTAGCGATGGGCGTCGGGTGGCAAGGGCTTGCCCGACTGCAGCAAGGCATCATGCAGTTCGGAATAGGAATGGTCGCGGGTGCGCACCACCAGCTTGTCACCGCGCACCAGGTACAGCCGCGAGTCACCGCAGTGCGCCCAGTAGGCCGACTTACCCTGCAGCACGCAGGCCACGAGGGTGGTGCGCGGCGTGTCTAGCAGGCCGCGGTCGGTGGCATAGCGCAGCAACTGGTGGTGACCGGCCAGCACCGCCTCCTGCAGGAAACGCACCGGGTCCTTCAGCGTCGGCCGGGCATCGCGCTGGAAACTTTCCGCCATCGCCTGCAAGGCCATCTGCGAAGCCACCTCGCCCTCCGGATGGCCGCCCATGCCATCGGCCAGCGCGAACAGGCCCGACGAGCGTGTGTAGCAATAGCCCATGCGGTCTTCGTTCTTGTGGCGGCCGCCCTTGCGGCTGACCTGGTAGACGCTGAACTTCACAAAGCCACGCTCAAGTCTTGGCGCCGGTCTTCAGGCTCTCGAACTGCAGCTTCATGCGTTCGCTGAAGCTGAGCTTGGTGTAGCGGCGCTCGGTCTCGCGAGCCAGTTCCTTCTGCAGCGCAAACACGCTCTGCGGCCGGCTCAGCGGATCAAGCGACATGCACCATTCGGTAACCTCGATCAAGTTGTCGGAATAGACATTGCGCAGCCGCGACAGGCTGAGCGCCAGGCGGTCTTTCTCGAGCCGTTGCGGCGCGTCATTGGGCGGATAACCCTGCATGCAGGCATAGATGCAGGCGCCGATGGCATAGATGTCGGTCCAAGGGCCCAGCGTGCCGTCGCGGCGGTACATCTCGGGCGCGGCGAAGCCGGGCGTGTACATCGGCCGGATGAAGTTGCCCTCTTTGCTCAACACCTCGCGAGCGGCGCCAAAGTCGAGCATCACCGCCTTGTTGTCGTTGGTGATGAAGACGTTGGCCGGCTTGATATCCAGGTGCAGCATCTTGTGCTGGTGCACGATGCGCAAGCCGCGCAGGATCTCGTCGAACAGGCTGCGGATGGTGCTTTCGCGAAACACCTTGTCACGCTTCAAGTCGCGCGCGGTGACGATGAAATCCTGCAGCGTGTCGCCCTGCAGGTAGTTCATCACCATGTAGACGGTTTCGTTCTCGCGGAAGAAATTCAGCACGCTGACCACGCTTGGATGGCTGATCTGCGCCAGCGAGCGCCCTTCCTCGAAAAAGCTCTTGAGCCCCAGCCGGTACAGCGGCTGCTTCTCGGGCTTGACACGCGGGGTCAACTCGCCTGGCGAGCGCTCAGCCAGCGAGGCCGGCAGGTACTCCTTGACGGCGACGCTGTGGCCTTCGGGGTCATCGGCCAGGTAGACCACGCCGAAGCCGCCCGCAGCCAGCTTTTTGACCACGGTATAGCCGCCGACCACCGTGCCCGCGGGCAATGGAGCGGGCTTGGGCTTTGACATAATCCGTGGTTTACCTTGTCTGGGTGGGTCGATGTCAGTTTACAGCATGACCGGTTTTGCCCATGCCACGCGCAGCGCCGGTGGCACTGGCAGCGGCACTGGCGGCGACGAGCCCGCGAGGGGCCAGTCCGGCGCGGCGGTCACCGTCGAGGCGCGCTCGGTCAACAGCCGTTTCCTCGACCTGGCCTTCCGCCTGCCCGATGAACTGCGCGGCCTGGAACCGGCGCTGCGCGAAATGGTGGGCGCATCGTTCAAGCGTGGCAAGATCGAGCTGCGCATCGCGCCCCAGCGCGACACCGACACCGCCTGGCCGCAGCCCCAGCCCGACCAACTCAACCGGCTGTCGCGGCTGGAGTCCACGGTGATCGGCTGGTTGCCCAAGGCGCAGCCGCTGTCGGTCAATGAAGCCTTGCACTGGTGCCGCCAGGGCGGCAACGCCGAGCGGCTGGACGAAGTAGCGCTGGCCGCCGCCCGCGAAGCCCTGACCGGCCTGCGCGAGGCGCGCGAGCGCGAAGGCGCACGGCTGGTGGCCATCCTGCTCGAGCGCATCGCCCGGCTGCGCGAACTGGCGGCACAGGCCGCGCCGCTGGTGCCCGCGGTGGTGCAACGCCAGCAGCAGCGCTTTCTCGACCGCTGGAACGAGGCGCTCGAGAACGCGGGCGCCGGCGGCAGCGTCAGCGCTGAGGCGCTGCGCGACCGCGCGCTCAACGAGGCGGCGGCCTATGCGCTGCGCATCGACGTGGCCGAGGAGTTGTCGCGCCTGTCGGCCCACCTCGACGAGATCAGCCGGCTATTGAAGGCCGGCGGCGAGCTCGGCAAACGGCTCGACTTCCTGATCCAGGAACTGCACCGCGAGGCCAACACCCTGGGCAGCAAGTCGTCGGCGCTGGAACTGACCAATGTCTCGGTAGAGATGAAGGTCGCCATCGAGCAGATGCGCGAGCAGGTGCAGAACATCGAGTGACGTTTCAGGGGGTCTCTTGCCACCCCCAAACGCCGCCCAAGTCGTTGATTTGCAATGGAACTTGATCTCATGAGGTAGCAGACCGTCCCAGTGAAGCGCACGCTTTGTGTGG
>JBBQZM010000122.1:0-11003 GCA_038207685.1 Burkholderiales bacterium | reverse complement strand
TCAGCGCCGCGCCGCCATCAGATGCCGCGCCTGCACATAGCCAAACGCAAAATCCACCGATTCGTCGATGTTGCGCCGTGTTGCCTGGCGCTCGCGCTCGGTGCTGAAGAAGGCCAGGTCGGTGCTGTGGCAGATGTACTGCGCCGGCATGCGGTTGAGCGCCACGCAGGCCACGTCGGCGAGCAGGGCCGGTTCATCGGCGAGGCCGGGATATCGCGGCGCATGGGCCGCCACTGCCTCGAACACGGCGGTTTCGCGGGTGTTGTAGACCGTGGTGTAGTGCATGATGGCGCTCCTGGGCGGGTGGGCTGAACCTGTGTTTTCGGTCGCCGCGGCGCCGGCTTCAGCCAGCCCGCGGCATGCCTGTTGCGAGCGGCGTGGATTTGTCACGTCGGCGGCTGGTACGGTCAGAGGCTGGGCCTACCATCGTTGCCATGAACAGCGCCATCGCCCCCACCAGCCCCGACACCGCGCCGCCGCTGCGCCAGGACGCCCTCATCATCGGCCTGGTCGGCCTGGCCCATGGCGTCAGCCACTTCAGCCAGTTGCTGCTGGCGCCGCTGTTCCCTTGGCTGAAAGACGCCTTTGGCGTGAGCTACACCGAACTCGGCCTGCTGCTGACGATCTTTTTCGTGGTCTCCAGCGCGGTGCAGACGGCCTCGGGTTTCGTGGTGGACCGCTTCGGACCGCGCCCGGTGCTGCTGGGTGGCTTGGCGCTGCTGGGCCTCGCCGCACTGGGTTACGCCACCAGCACCAGCTACGCCATGCTGGCCGCCTGCGCGGTGCTGGGCGGTGTGGGCAATGGCGTGTTCCATCCGGCGGACTACACGCTGCTCAACCGCAAGGTGCACAAGAGCCGGCTCGGCCATGCCTACAGCATGCATGGCATCACCGGCACGCTGGGTTGGGCCGCAGCGCCGGCGCTGATGGTCAGCATGGCGCTGGCCTTTGGCTGGCGCGCGGCGATGTTCAGTGGCGCCGCCGTGGTCTTCATCGTGCTGGCAGTGATCTGGTGGCAGCGCGACCGCCTGGCGCTGGAGATGGCGGTTGCCGCGCCGGCAGCGGCAACGTCGCCCGGCGGCGTGCCGGCCGCGTCGGCCGAAGGCACGTTTGACTTCCTGCGCATCCCGGCGGTGTGGATGTGTTTTGCCTTCTTCTTCTTCTACGCTGCGGCGCTGAGCGTGGTGCAGACCTTTGCACCGGAATCGGCGCGCCAGCTGCATGCGGTGCCGCTGGTCTGGGTGGCGATGTGCCTGTCGATCTACATGGTGGGCAGTGCCAGCGGCATGGTGCTCGGCGGCTTTCTGGCCAATGACCCCGAGCGCTGCGAGAAGGTGGTGGGCGTGGGCATGGGCCTGGCGGCCAGCATCGCGCTGTGGATGGCGTTGGGGCCGGTGGCCGGCTGGATGGTGCCGGTGCTGTTCGGCCTGATGGGCCTGGTGTCAGGCAGCGCCGGGCCGTCGCGCGACATGCTGGTCAAGCGTTCGACGCCCGAGAACGCCAGCGGCCGGGTCTTCGGCGTGGTCTATTCGGGGCTGGACATCGGCCAGGCGGCGGCGCCGCTGGTGTTCGGCCGGCTGATGGACCAGCAGCAGTACAGCGCCGTGTGGATCGGGCTGGCGGCGGTGCAGCTGGTGCTGATCGTCAGCGCCTTCAATGTGCGCCGGGTGCGGCGCGAACTGCGGCCTGTCGATAATCGGCCGGCCACTGCTTGAGAACCCAGACCATGACTCCTCGTCCCGCCGGCCATGCCCTTGTTGAAGCCCTGATCGCCCAGGGCGTGTCCACCGCCTTTGGTGTGCCGGGTGAAAGCTACCTGGCGGTGCTCGACGGCTTCCACCAGCACCGCGACCAGATCCGTTTCATCGCCTGCCGGCAGGAGGGCGGCGCGGCCTTCATGGCCGAGGCGCAAGGCAAGCTCAGCGGCCGGCCCGGCATCTGCTTTGTCACGCGCGGCCCGGGCGCCACCAATGCCAGCATCGGGGTTCACACGGCGTTCCAGGATTCGACGCCGATGGTCTTGTTCATCGGCCAGGTGGCCAGCGACCAACGTGACCGTGAGGCTTTCCAGGAACTCGACTACCGCCAGATGTTCAGCCCCGGAACGCTCGGCCTGGCCAAGTGGGTGGGCGAGGTGCAAAGCGCTGACCGGCTGCCCGAGTACGTGGCCCGCGCCTTCCACACCGCGCTGCAGGGCCGGCCCGGCCCGGTGGTGCTGGTGCTGCCCGAAGACCTGCTGACGACGCTGACTGCCGCGCCGGTGCTGCCGCGTGTCGAACCGGCCCAGGCCTGGCCGGCGCCCGGCGCGCTGCGTGATCTGCGGGCCATGCTGATGGCCGCGCAGCGGCCGCTGCTGATCGCCGGCGGCAGCGGCTGGGATGCCGACGCCGCCCGCGCGTTGCAGCGTTTTGCCGAGAACTGGCAACTGCCGGTGGCCAACGGTTTCCGTTTCCAGGACACCTTCGACAACCGCCATGCGCTGTATGCCGGCGACGTGGGCATCGGCATCAACCCCAAGCTGGCGCAACGGGTGAAAGACGCCGACTTGGTCATTGCGGTGGGTGTGCGGCTGGGCGAGATGACCACTGGCGGCTACACCCTGCTGGTGCCGCCGCAGCCCACGCAGAAACTGGTGCACATCCACGCCGGCGCCGAGGAACTCGGCCGCGTTTACGCCGCTGATCTGCTGCTGCAATCCAGTATGACCTGTGCCGCCAAGGCGTTGGAATCGCTGGCCGCCCCCATGGCCGTGCCTTGGGCCGACTGGGCCGCCGCGGCCCAGGCTGACTACCAGGCCAATCATGTGGCTACACCGGTGGCGCCGCTGGACATGGCCGAGGTGGTCAAGACCGTGCAGCGGCTGGCGCCCGACAACACCGTCTACACCAACGGTGCCGGCAACTTCAGTGGCTGGCTGCACCGTTTTGTGCGTTATGCCGGTCTGCAGCACCATGGCCGCACGCAGCTGGCGCCGACCTCTGGCGCGATGGGCTACGGCCTGCCGGCAGCAGTGGGTGCCGCGCTGCTGCACCCTGAGCGCTGCGTGGTCAATGTGGCCGGCGACGGCGACTTCCTGATGACCGGCCAGGAACTGGCCACTGCGGTGGCCTATGGCGCCAATGGCGGCGCCGGCCGGCTGGTCAGCCTGGTGGTCGACAACGGCACTTACGGCACGATCCGCATGCACCAGGAGCGTGAGTACCCGGGCCGGGTCAGCGGCAGCGACTTGCACAACCCCGATTTCGCGGCGCTGGCACGGGCCTACGGCTGGCGCGCGGCGCGGGTTGATCACACTGAGGACTTCGAGGCGGCGTTTGCCGAGGCCATGGGCGAAGGCCCACCGATGCTGATTCACCTGAAGCTCGATGCCGACGTCAGCACCAGCCGCAGCACGCTGAGTGCGATCGCCGAGGCGGCGCGGCGAGCAGGGCGCTAGCCTGCAGTGGGTTTCACATTTTCTTGGGATGGCCCTGCGGGCGCAGGGGGCCTATCATGTTCGGGAACAGGGGCAAAGCGTGTGGGTCACTTGGCCGCGATGAACGCCTCACCCGCAAGTGAACAGGAGCGCATCATGATGTCCGCCCATCCTCTCGTCCGATTTCTGGCAGTCCCCATCGTCCCGGCGCTGCGCCGCGGTGCCGTGCTGGGCTTGCTGGCAAGTCTGCCCTTGCTCGCACCGGCGGCCGACTTGGTTGATCTGGGGGTCAGCGTCCCGGAGGCCCAGGTCATCAACGAAGGCCTGTTCCCTGAAGAGGCCTGCAATGAGTTGAAGCAAGCTGGCTTCAAGTGCATGGGCTTCAAGCCGGCCGTGCGCTTCTCCTTGCAGACGACCACTTTCAAGCTAGGCTCCGCCGAGTTGCCCGACCTGTTGCGCAAGCAGCTCGACAAGTTTGCTGAGGTCTTGCGAGGCAAGCGCGGACTCGGCAAGGTGGTGCGCATCGAGGGCCATGCCGATGCCTCCGGCACCGACGAGGCCAACCAGGCGCTGTCGCAGCGGCGCGCCGAGGCCGTCAAGGACTACCTGGTGAAAAACGGTGCCGATGTCGCCATGCTGCGGGCTGTGGGCATGGGCTCCAAGGCGCCTATGCCGGGCAGCGACCCCAACGCCGCCGAAAACCGCCGCGTGGAAATCGGGCCTCAACCCTAGTGGATCGTTCCATCAATAGCGCTACGAAATGACTGATGAAGCGATCTACTAGTCCTTGACGTAGCGGTGGGTGAAACGATCGGATTCGCCGATAGCCAGGTACTTGTCGCGGTCGAGTTCGCCGTTGCTCAGCGTTGGCGGCAGCGCCCACACGCCCTTGGCGTAATCCTTGGTGTCGCGCGGATTGGCGTTGATCTCGCTGCGCGCGGCCAAGGTCAGCCCCGCGACGCGGCAATGTTCGATCACCAGTGCCTCGGTCACGTAGCCGCTTTGCTGCATCACCGCCAATGGCGTGCCGGGTGCCGCGCGGTGCTCTTCGACGCCGAACACGCCGCCGGGCTTGAGCGCGTTGGCAAAGGTGCGCAAGCTCTGGTCGAGGTGGCCGGCCTCCAGCCAGTTGTGGATGTTGCGAAAGGTCAGCACGGCATCGGCACCGCCTGTCAGGCCGATGCCTTCCAGCCGGTCCCAGGCCGGCGGCTGCGGCAGGCTGCCCAGGCGCACCCGGTCGTACAGCGCCGGGTTCCTCGCCAGCCGCGCCTCGAAGGCCGCGCGGGCGCGGCGGCGGCCGGCAGCGACGTCGTCGCTGGCGTAGTGGGCGGCGTACAACTGCCCCCGCTCGCGCAGGTAGTGCGCCAAGATCTCGGTGTACCAGCCACCGCCGGGCGCCAACTCGATCACCGTGTCGGTGGGCTTCAGGCCCAGGAAGCGCAGCGTTTCCAGCGGGTGGCGCGCGGCGTCGCGCAGGCGGTAGGCCGGCGTGCGGTGCGGGCCGTTCACCGCCGCCGCCAGCGTGTCGTCGGCCTGCGCCCATGCCGGCCAGGGCAGGGTGGCGCCGGCTAGCCAGGCCAGCGCCGACCGACGCGGCATCACCGCATGCGGGTTGGCGCCGCCGATCAAGCGGCGGCCCGACGGTTGTTGTGGGCCAGGTGGACAGCGGTGGGTGGTGAAGCGGGTGGTAAACGGGTGCATGGGGATTGCCTGGTCAGTTGCGCCCGGGCGGGGGCGCTGGATGCGGTGCCGGGAGAATAGACCTTTCGGTGACAGCCCGTACCGGCGGCAGCAGCGATCATCGCCCACCGCCCCACCCGGAGACCACCATGGCTGAAGCGCCCGTTGCCCCGAAGTCACCCGATGCCATCGGCACGGCCGTGCAGAACAATGACGACTGGCTGGCGCGCCGCCCGGCCGAGGACATCCTCGAGCCCGATTTGCCCATCGTCGACCCGCACCACCACCTGTGGGATCGCAAGCACCACCGCTACCTGCTGGACGAACTGCTGGCTGATACCCGCAGCGGCCACCGCATCATCGCCACGGTGTTCATCGACTGCATGGCCTTCTACCGCGCCGACGGTCCGGTGGCGCTGCGCCCGGTGGGCGAGACCGAATACGCCAACGGCGTGGCGGCGATGTGTGCCAGCGGCTACTACGGTGAAGTGCGCGCCTGCGCCGGCATCGTCGGCCATGCCGACCTGACGCTGGGCGCCGCGGTGGCCGAAGTGCTGGCCGCGCACATCACCGCTGGTGGCGGTACCGGTGGCCGCTTCAAGGGCATCCGCCATGCCGGCGGCTGGGACGCCAGCCCGATGATCCAGAACAGCCACACCAAGCCGCCTCGCGCGCTGTACGCCGACCCACGCTTCCGCGAAGGCTTTGCCCAGTTGGCACCGCTGGGGCTGAGTTTCGAGGCCTGGCAGTACCACCCGCAGTTGCCCGAGGTCACCGCGCTGGCGCGGGCCTTTCCGGACACCGCCATCATCCTCAACCATGTCGGCGGCCCGCTCGGTGTCGGGCCTTATGGTGACCCCGGGCGCGGCGACGCGCACTTCGCCCAATGGCAGCGCGACATGGCCGCGCTGGCCGAATGCCCGAATGTCAGCGTCAAGCTCGGCGGCCTGGGCATGCGCATCGGCCCGGTCCAGCATTTCACGCGGCCCGACCCGCCCACGTCCACCGAGGTGGCCGATGCCTGGCGGCCCTGGATCGACTGCTGCATCGCGCTGTTCGGCGTCGAGCGCTGCATGTTCGAGAGCAACTTCCCGGTCGACAAGACCAGCGCCAGCTATGCCGTGCTGTGGAACGCCTTCAAACGCCTGGCCGCCGGCGCCAGCGCGGCCGAGAAGACGGCGCTGTTCTCCGGCACCGCCAGCCGCGTCTACCGGCTCTGAGCCGTTCCCCTTCTTCCCGCCCACTGAAAGCCCTGCATGACCACTGCCCTGCCCACGTCCTTGCCCACGTCCTTGCCCACTTCGGGCCTGCAACTGCGGTCCTTGATCACCGCCGAGGGCCAGCTCGAGCTGTCCCTGGCGCCCACCCCGGTGCCGGCACTGGCCGACGACGAGGTGCTGGTGCGCGTCGAGGCCACGCCGATCAACCCATCGGATATTGGCCTGCTGTTCGGCGCCGCCGACATCACCACCTTCAAGGTGTCGGGCACGCCCGCCAGCCCGGTGGCCACCGCCACCGTGCCTGACAAGGCCATGCCGGCGATGGCTGCGCGCCTGGGCCAGGCTATGCCGGTGGGCAATGAAGGTGCGGGTGTGGTCATCGGCGCCGGCAGCGCGCCGCCGGCGCAGGCGCTGCTGGGCAAGACCGTGGCGGTGCTGGGCGGCGCGATGTACGCACAGTACCGCGCCATCAAGGCCAGCCAGTGCCTGCTGCTGCCTGCCGGCACCACGCCGGCAGAGGGCGCGTCCTGCTTCGTCAACCCGCTCACCGCGCTGGGCATGGTTGAGACCATGAAGCGCGAGGGCCACAGCGCGCTGGTGCACACCGCGGCGGCCAGCAACCTGGGCCAGATGCTCAACAAGATCTGCCAGGCTGACGGCATCGGCCTGGTCAACATCGTGCGCAAGCCCGAACAAGAAGCGCTGCTGCGCGGCATCGGCGCCAAGTACGTCTGCAACATGAGTACGCCTACCTTCATGGCCGACCTGACCGACGCGCTGGCCGCCACCGGCGCCACCATCGCCTTCGATGCCACCGGTGGTGGCACCTTGGCCGGCCAGATCCTGCAGTGCATGGAGGTGTCGATCAACCGCAACGCCAAGGAGTACAGCCGCTACGGCTCGGCGGTGCACAAGCAGGTCTACACCTATGGCCACCTCGACACCCGGCCGACCGAGATCCACCGCACCTTCGGCATGGCCTGGGGCGTGGGCGGCTGGTTGTTGACGCCCTTCCTGCAGAAGATCGGCCATGCCGGCGCCCAGGCGCTGCGCGAGCGGGTGGCACGCGAGTTGAAGACCACCTTCGCCAGCCATTACGCCAAGGAACTGTCGCTGGCCGAGGCACTGAGCGCCGACGCGATCGCCTTCTATGGCGCGCGCAACACTGGCAGCAAGGTGCTGATCAACCCGGCCAAGGGCCTGGCAGGCTGAGCAGGACCGGCTGGTGGCGGGACGCCTGAGGCGATTCAGGCGCGCGCCCGGTCCAAGTCCTGCCTGGACGCGGCATCGATCTGGCCGTACATCTGCAGTTGTTCGGCCGTGCTGCGCAGCCGTTCTGCCATGCGCTGGCCCAGGCCGGCCAGCAGCTTGGCGCCGACCCGCGGATGTTCCTCGATCAGCCTTTCCAGGCCTTTGCGGGCCAGGCCGGCGGCCAGCTTCGGATTGCGCTGACCGGTCAGGTGCGCAGCGCGGCGGGCGCCGGACCTCAGAGAAAGCGCTCGAGCAAGCGGCGCGACGCCCGGTCCAGCGCAAAGCGGTCGCGCACCGCGAAATTCAGCCCCTGGCTGTCGGCGATCAACAGCGCGCCGTCGGCCAGGCGGCGGATGTCCTCCTCGCCCTTGAGCACCAGCTGGGTGGCACCACGATCGGTGTCCACCTGCCAGGTGCTGGGCGTCGAGAAGGTCGACACGGCCCGGATGCGCTGGATCACCGGGATGAACTCGCGCTGGGCCAGCTCGTCGGTCAGCAAGGCGCGCTGCGCCGGTGGCAGCGCGGCCAGCTGCTCGATCCAGGCCAGCTCATGGCCATCGGCGCTGACCAGCGACAAGCCGCCGTCGGGCGCGGTGAGCGGGAAGGCGCGCACCGGCATCACCGCTTCGTGGCGCTGGCCGTTGGCGTCGATCAGCACCAGCGCGCCATGGGCGTCGCGTTCCAGTACCAGCGCGCCATGGGCGTCACGTTCCAGCACCAGCGCGCCAAGGGCGTCACGTTCCAGCACCAGCGCGCCATGGGCGTCGCGGTCCAGCATCAGCGGTGTGGCGTCGGGGTCGGTGTTCAGGTCTTCGGCCATGGCTGTTCAGTCCCCGCCGCTGGTCTGTGGCGCATGCGCCGTGGCATGGGCCGCCGCTTCGGCGGCGCGCCGGCTGGCGGCCAGCTCGCTGCGCACGCTGTCGTCTGCGTTGTCGTCGTTGTCCAGGCGCCGGGCCTGGGCATCGTAGAGCCGGAAGTAGGCGCCGCGCTGGGCCATCAACGCGTCGTGCGGGCCGACCTCGACCACCCGGCCGCGCTCCATCACCACCAGCCGGTCGGCCTTGCGCAGCGTCGACAGGCGGTGCGCAATGGCGATCGTGGTGCGGCCTTGCACCAGGTTGTCCAGCGCTTTCTGGATCTCCTGCTCGGTCTCGGTGTCCACGCTCGAGGTGGCCTCATCGAGGATCAGTATGCGCGGGTCGATCAGCAGCGCCCGGGCGATGCTGATGCGCTGGCGCTCGCCGCCCGACAGGCCCTGGCCGCGCTCGCCGACCAGCGAGTCGTAGCCCTGCGGCAGGCGCAGGATGAACTCATGCGCATGGGCGGCGCGGGCCGCGGCGACGATCTCGGCCCGCGTGGCCTCGGGCCGGCCGTAGGCGATGTTTTCGGCGATGGTGCCGAAGAACAGGTAGGGCTCCTGCAGCACCAGGCCGATGTGGCGCCGGTAGTCGGCGACGCGGAAGCGCCGCAGGTCGGTGCCGTCGACCAGGATCGCGCCGTCGCTGACGTCGTAGAAGCGGCAGATCAGGTTGACCAGCGTGCTCTTGCCCGAGCCGCTGTGGCCCACCAGGCCGACCATCTCGCCGGGCCGGATGTCCAGGTCGAGGCCGCGGATCACGCTGCGGTTGCCGTAGCGAAAGCCGATGCCGCGCATCTCGATGCGGCCTTCGACCCGCAGCGGTCCGCCCAGGCCGGTCGGCGCGCCCACCGGCACCGGTTGCGCAGGTTCGGGTACGTTCGACACATGGTCGAGGATGTCGAAGATGCGCTTGGCGCCGGCGGCGGCCTTCTGCGTCACGCTGACGATGCGGCTCATCGAATCGAGTCGGGTGTAGAAGCGGCCGATGTAGGCGATGAAAGCGATCAGCACGCCGACCGTGATCTGGTTGCCGCTGACCAGCCAGATGCCGAAGGCCCAGACCACCAGCAGGCCGATGTCGGTGAGCAGCGAGACGGTGGGCGAGAACAGGCTCCAGGTCTTGTTCAGCTTGTCGTTGACCAACAGGTTCTGCTGGTTGGCCTCGCGGAAGCGCAGCGCCTCGCGCCGCTCCTGCGCAAAGGCCTTGACGACGCGGATGCCCGGGATGGTGTCGGCCAGCACGCTGGTGACGTCGCCCCAGACGCGGTCGATCTTCTCGAAACCGGTGCGCAGGCGGTCGCGCACCAGGTGGATCATCCAGGCGATGAAGGGCAGCGGCAGCAGTGTGACCAGCGCCAGCCCGGGGCTGATCGAGAACAGGATCACGGCGGTCATGCCGATCATCAGCACGTCGGTGGCGAAATCCAGCGCATGCAGCGACAGGAACACCGACAAGCGGTCGGTCTCGCTGCCGACGCGGGCCATCAGGTCGCCGGTGCGCTTGCCGCCAAAGTAGTCCAGGCTCAGGCCCAGCAGGTGCTCGAACGAGGCGGTGCGCAGGTCGGCGGCGATGCGCTCGGACACCAGCGCCAGCAGCCAGGTGCGCCACCAACCCAGGCCCCACGCCAGCAGGGCCGAGCCCAGCAGGCCACTGAGCAGCGTCAGCACGTAGCCGGGCTCGATGCGCTGCCCGCTCTGGAACGGGATCAGCACCTTGTCCATCAGCGGGATGGTCAGGTAGGGCGGCACCAGCGTGGCGGCGGTGGCCGCCAGCGTCAGCAAGAAGCCCAGCAGCAGCTGGCGCTGGTACGGGCGGGCAAAGCGCCACAGCCGCAGCAGCACCCAGGTCGACGGTGGGCTGGCGCTGTCAACGCCGAAATCGGCCTCGGCTTCGGGCTCGTCGTCGGCCAGCTGGTCGCCGTCGGCGAGCCTGCGCACCTGGCGCTCGAAGGCCTGCGCAAACTTCAGCGCCTGCGGGTTGGCACCCAAGGTGAAGCGCCAGCGCGCCAGCTGGCGCTGCGCGTCGTGCAGCGCCAGCGAGCCCACGCCGGCGTGGTCGCCATGGCGCAGCGTCAAGCCGGGGCTGAGCGCCCAGTCCTGCCCGGCTGGTGGGGCCCCGGTGGGTGCGGCGCTGGTGTCGGTGGGGCGGCCATCCGTCGCCAGGGCCAGCAGCCGGCGGTCCGTCAGCGCCAGCAGACCGGTGCCAAAACGCAGGTGGGCGCTCAGGTCAACCGACAGCGTGACCAAAACGTTCTCCCCAGGGGCCAGGCGCTGCTGCAGCTGCCCGGCCAGCAGGCTCGGCAGGCCGGCTTCGGCGGAGAGGGGGGAGGTGGCGGTGGACATCGTGGCGGCCGTCGCCGGGTGGACCCAGGCGCAACAAGGCCGCGGATTCTCGCTCATGGCCGCGCGCAGGCGCTGCACACCTCTTGAACACATGCCGGTCCGGGTCAGCGTGACACCGGGCCAGAACGGCCACCAGGAAG
The DNA here is from genome assembly GCA_038207685.1 of Burkholderiales bacterium. Lineage (GTDB taxonomy): Bacteria > Pseudomonadota > Gammaproteobacteria > Burkholderiales > Burkholderiaceae_C > Pseudaquabacterium. Next base: position 95 of record JBBQZM010000122.1, on the reverse strand, counting down.
CTGTCAAAAACAATGAGCAAAGCCAAGAACGAGATCCAGCTGCTGCGCGTGACCTACCTGCGCGGCCCCAACGTCTGGACCTACCGCCCGGTGCT
>JBBQZM010000121.1:0-11152 GCA_038207685.1 Burkholderiales bacterium | reverse complement strand
CCGGTCCAGACCCAGCTTCTTCTCCAGCGAGGCGATCGACTCGGGCGTGGCGGTTTCGCCCAGGATCACCTGCGCCACATTGCCGGGCAGCAGTTCCAGTACCGCAAACACCAGCACCGAGGCCACCGCCAGCGTGGCCAGAAAGGTGGCCAGGCGCTTGAACAGGAAGACGCTCATCGCCGCGGCGTCGGTCGACGCCGGCTTGCGCCGTGGTGGTCGGCGACGGGCAGTGAGCGAGATCGGGTCAGGCGGGGCGGCTTGGGCATGGGCCGAATGATGCCGCAAGCCCGGTCGGGCCGGGCGTCCGCGCCGTGACGCACCAAGCCGGCCCGCTTGGATCGCAATTCAGCACGCAAGCGGTGCGTGCTTGCTCCGTTCTTGTACGGCGGGCGGCAGCGCTCATCGGGGTGGGCGTTGTGCCGACCGGCTGGCCCGTCACTTGCTTGTATACCGACATGAACACCAGTGGCTCCGGCGTTTGCCGAGGCCTGAATCCACCCCCGGCGGCCGCTGCTGCCGTCATCGCAGGAGAGCTCAAGCATGTCGATCGCCCAATGGAATCGTCGCGACTGGATCAAGGGCGCCGGCGCGCTGGCCGCCGCCAGCGGCCTACCGCTGGCGCTGGCGCAGAAGCCGCTGACGGTGGGTTTCATCTACGTCGGCCCGCGCGACGACTACGGCTACAACCAGGCCCATGCCGAGAGCGTGGCGTTGGTGCGCAAGATGGCTGGCATCAAGGTCATCGACGAAGAGAACGTGCCCGAGACCAATGCGGTGCAGAAGACCATGCAGGGCATGATCGCGCAGGACGGTGCAACCCTGTTGTTCCCCACCTCCTTCGGCTACTTCGACCCGCACATGCTGGCGGTGGCCGGCAAGAGCACGGCGGTGCGTTTTGCCCATTGCGGCGGCATGTGGACGGCCGGCAAGCACCCCGCCAACACCGGCAGCTTCTTTGGCTACATCGACGAAGGCCAGTACCTCAATGGCGTCATCGCCGGCCATGCCAGCAAGAGCAAGAAGCTGGGCTTCGTGGCGGCCAAGCCGATCCCGCAGGTGCTGCGCAACATCAATGCCTTCACGCTGGGCGCACGCTCGGTCGACCCGAGCATCACCACCACGGTGATCTTCACCGGCGACTGGAGCATGCCGGTGAAGGAAGCCGAGGCCACCAACAGCCTGGCCGACCAGGGCATCGACGTCTTCACGATGCATGTGGACGGGCCCAAGGTGATCGTCGAGACCGCGGCCAAGCGCGGCAAGTTGGTCTGTGGCTACCACGCCAGCCAGGCCAAGCTGGCGCCCAACGCCTACCTCACCGGCGCCGAGTGGAACTGGCTCACCGCCTACAAGCAGATCATCGACGCGGCGCAAAGCGGCAAGCCGCATCCCAACTTTGTGCGTGGCGGCTTGAAGGAGGGCTTCGTCAAGAGCTCGCCTTATGGCGCCATGGTCAGCGAGGGCGCGCGCAAGAACGCCGAGAGCGTGCGCGCCAAGATGATGGCCGGCAGCTTTGACATCTTTGCCGGCGAGTTGAAGGACAACACCGGCAAGCTGGTGGTCGCCAAGGGCAAGGCCTTCAAGCAGACCGATCTTGAACTGGAAGGCATGAACTACCTCGTCGAAGGCGTCATCGGGAAGGTGTAGCCGGTCTCGCTACTGCGCGCCCCGATCTGGCGCCTGCGCTGCTCGCCGTACGGGTGTACGGCTGCGCTGATCGACGCCAGCTCGGGCCGCTCGCGACGCGATCTCGGCCACACCTTCACTCCCCGACAACTTCATTGACCCTACCGCCCATGAGCGTCGCAGCAAAACCCTGGCATGCCCCCGCCGAAGCATTGCTGCTGCCCGTCGGCGCGCTGGCCGCTGCGCTGGCCGTGTTTGGTCTGTTTGTCTGGGTCGGCGGGCGCAGCCCGGTCGAGGCCTGGACGCTGCTGTTCCTGGGCGCTTTCGGCGACGCCTTTTCGTGGCAGAACACGCTGCAGCGGGCCGCGCCGCTGATGCTCACGGCGCTGGCCGTCGCGCTGCCGGCGCGCGCCGGCCTGACGGTGATCGGTGGCGAGGGTGCGCTGGTGCTGGGTGCGTTGGGCTGCGCCGGTCTGCCCTACCTGTTGCCCGGCCTGCAGGGTAGCTTGGGCACGGCATTGGTGCTGGCCGCCGGCGCGCTGCTGGGCGCGGCCTGGGTGGCACTGGCCGGCGCGCTGCGGCAGTGGCGTGGCGTCAACGAAACCATCTCCAGCCTGCTGCTGGGCTACATCGCGATCGCGCTGTTCAAGCACTTCGTCGAAGGCCCGATGCGCGATCCGGCGAGCCTGAACAAGCCCAGCACGCGGCCGCTGGACGAGAGCATGCGCATTGGCGCCATCAGCCCCGACAGCCTGCTCGGCGACGTGCATTGGGGGCTGGTGATCGGCGTGCTGCTGTGCCTGGCCGCCGGCCTGTGGCTGAGTTTCAGCGCCTCGGGCTTTGCCCTGCGGGTGGTGGGCGGCAATGCCCGCGCTGCGCGCCTGGTGGGCTTGCCCACCAACCGCCTGATCGTCGGCGCCTGCGCGCTGGGCGGCGCCGGCGCTGGCCTGGCCGGCGCGGTGGAAGTGGCGGCGGTGCACACCGCGGCCAATGCGTCGGTGATCGCCGGTCTGGGGTACACCGGCATCCTGGTGTCCTTTGTCGCTCGCCACAACCCGTGGGCGATTCCGCCGGTGGCCTTGTTGTTCGGTGGTTTTGCTGCCGCGGGCAGCCTGCTGCAGCGGCGCATGGATCTGCCCGACGCCTCGGTGCTGGTGCTGCAGGGCTTTGCCTTTGTCTTCATCCTCGCGGCCGAGGCGCTGCGCGGCCGCTTGTTCCAGCTGCCGTTGCCCGCGCTGATGCGGCCGCGGCTGGTGGCCTTGCAAGGGCGGTCCGTGCCATGAGCCTCGACAGCTGGTTCGACCTGTTGCTGGCCATCCTGGGCGGTGCGGTGCGTGTCGGCACGCCTTTTCTGTTTGTCAGCCTGGGCGAATGCCTGACCGAGAAATCGGGGCGCATCAACCTGGGGCTGGAGGGCGTGCTGGTGTTCAGCGCGATGGCCGGGTTCGGCGGCGCCTACCTCAGCGGCTCGGCCTGGCTGGGTGTGCTGCTGGCCGGCTGCAGCGGCGCCGCGCTGGCGCTGCTGCACGGCCTGCTGTGCTCGCTCAAGCGGGTGTCGGACATCGCCACCGGCATCGCGCTGATGCTGCTCGGCGTTGGCCTGGCCTTCTACTTCGGCAAGGCCTTGATCCAGCCGCAGGCGCCGCAGATCCCGTCGCTCGCCCTGGGCGCCTGGAGCAGCTCGCCCGGCGTGCAGAGCGCGCTCTCGATCAACGCGCTGTTCCCGATCGGCGTGGCGCTGGCCGGCTTGATGGCCTGGGGCCTGGCCAACACCCGCTGGGGGTTGGTGCTGCGCATGGCCGGCGACAGCAGCGACGCCGCACGGGCGCTGGGTTATTCGGTCAACGGCGTGCGCATCGCCGCCACCACCGCCGGTGGCTTCATCGCCGGCCTGGGCGGCGCCTCGCTCAGCCTGTACTACCCCGGCAGCTGGAACGAGGGCCTGTCCAGCGGCCAGGGCCTGATCGCGGTGGCGCTGGTGATCTTCGCGCGCTGGCACCCCTGGCGCTGCCTGGGGGCGGCGCTGCTGTTTGGTGGCGCCGGCGCCATCGGGCCGGCGCTGCAATCGGTAGGCATCAGCGGCGGCTACTACTTGTTCAATGCCATGCCTTATGCGCTGACGCTGCTGATCCTGGTGGCCACCTGCTCGCCGCAGCGTTCGATCAAGGGTGCACCAATGGAACTGGGAGTCTCGAGATGAGTGGTCTGGGTGGTCTGAACAAATCGGCCAATGGTGTCGTCATCGGCCTGGTGCAACTGCAGCTGCCGCTGATTGAAACCGCCGCGCAGCTGGCGGCGCAGACGCAGCGCATCTGCGATCTGGTGGGCAAGGCGCGGCGCAATCTGGCGACCATGGATTTGGTGGTCTTCCCCGAGTACGCACTGCACGGGCTGAGCATGAGCACCGCGCCCGAGCTGATGGTCTCGCTCGACGGCCCCGAGGTGTCGGCGTTCAAGGCCGCCTGCGTGGCGCACCACATCTGGGGCTGCTTCTCGATCATGGAGGCCAACCCCGACGGCAACCCCTACAACAGCGGGCTGATCATCGACGACCAGGGTGTGATCCAGCTCTACTACCGCAAGCTGCACCCCTGGGTGCCGGTCGAGCCCTGGGAGCCGGGCAACCTGGGCGTGCCGGTGTGCATCGGCCCCAAGGGGGTCAAGCTGGGCCTGATCATCTGCCACGATGGCATGTTCCCCGAGATGGCGCGCGAGGCCGCGTACAAGGGCGCCGAAGTGATCCTGCGCACCGCCGGCTATACCGCACCGATCCGCCACAGCTGGCAGATCACCAACCAGGCCAATGCCTTCCAGAACCTGGCGATCACCGCCAGCGTCTGTCTATGCGGCTCGGACGGCAGCTTCGATTCGATGGGCGAGGCGATGTTCTGCAATTTCGATGGCACCATCATTGCCCAGGGCGGCGGCCGGTCCGACGAGATCATCAGCGTTGAGGTCCGGCCCGACCTGGTGCGCGAGGCCCGCACCGGCTGGGGTGTCGAGAACAACCCCTACCAGCTGGGCCACCGTGGTTATGTGGCGGTGGCTGGCGGCGCGATGGACTGCCCCTACACCTTCATGCACGACATGGTGGCCGGCCAGCTGCGCTGGCCCTGGGAGGACCAGGTGCAGGTGACCGACGGCACGCCTTGCGGCTTTGCGGCACCGACCCGCAGCTACCGCGGCGCCGAGCCCAACCCAGTGGTGCCCGATGTCGCCGCGCCGTTGAGAAAGGTGGCCTGACATGCCGACTCTTGCTTCCACGCCCTATGCCTGGCCCTACGACGGCGACTTCAGGCCCCAGAACACCGCGCTGGTGATCATCGACATGCAGACCGACTTCTGCGGCGTGGGTGGTTATGTCGACAAGATGGGCTATGACCTGGCGATGACCCGTGCGCCGATCGCACCGCTGCAGCGGCTGCTGGCCGCTGCGCGCCGCGCCGGCCTGCTGGTGATCCACACCCGCGAAGGCCATCGCCCCGATCTGTCGGACTTGCCGGCCAACAAGCGCTGGCGTTCGCGGCAGATCGGCACCGCGGGTGTGGGCATCGGCGACGCCGGCCCCTGCGGCCGCATCCTGGTGCGTGGCGAGCCGGGCTGGGACATCATCCCCGAGCTCTACCCGATGGCTGGCGAGCCGATCATCGACAAGCCCGGCAAGGGCAGCTTTTGCGCCACCGATCTGGAACTGATGCTGCACACCCGCGGCATCCGCAACCTGATCCTCACCGGCATCACCACCGATGTGTGTGTGCACACCACCATGCGCGAGGCCAATGACCGCGGCTTCGAATGCCTGATGCTGGCCGACTGCACCGGTGCCACCGACGCCGGCAACCATGCGGCTGCGCTGAAGATGATCCAGATGCAGGGCGGCGTTTTTGGCGCGGTGGCCGATTCGACCGCGGCGATCGCGCTGCTCGACGCGATGGTCGTCGAGACCGCGGGCCCGAGCGCCGGGCCGCCCCAAGCCGGGCCCATCCCCTCGGGGGATAGCCTGCGCTACGCCGCAGGAGAGGGGTCGACATGAGCCACGCGCTGACGCTGGAAACCTTCAAGCTCACCAAGCGCTTCGGTGCCTTCACCGCGCTGGACGGTGTGTCGCTGACCGTGCGGCCCGGCACGGTGCATGCGCTGCTGGGCGAAAACGGCGCCGGCAAGAGTACCTTTGTCAAATGCGTGGTCGGTTACTACCGGCCCGAAGACGGCGCGGTGATGGTCGACAAGCGCGAGCACGACATCCACTCACCCACCGTGGCGCGTGACCTCGGCATCGGCATGGTCTACCAGCACTTCACCGTGGTGCCCGGCATGACGGTGGCCGAGAACCTGCTGCTGGCACGCGGCCGCATTCCGGCAGTGATCAACTGGCCGGCGGCACGCGCCGAACTGCAGGCCTTTCTGGCCAGCGCGCCGTTCCAGCTCGACCTCGATGCCACGCCGCTGGACTTGTCGGCCGGCGAGAAGCAGAAGCTGGAGATCCTCAAGCAGCTGTTCCTCAAGCCGCGGCTGCTGATCCTCGATGAGCCGACCTCGGTGCTGACGCCGCAGGAGGCCGATGAGGTGCTGGGCGCGCTGCGCGAACGGGCCCATGCGGGTGATTGCTCGGTGATCCTGATCACCCACAAGTTCCGCGAGGTCACCGAGCATGCCGACGACGTGAGCGTGCTGCGCCGCGGCGCGCTGGTGGCCAGCGGCGCGGTGGCTGCTACCAGCCCTGGGCAACTGGCCGAGGCCATGGTCGGCGACGGCAAGTCGGTGGTCGAGACGCTGGACCGCGAGGCGCGCAGGCTCGGTGCCGACACCTTGCAGATCCGCGGCCTGCAGGTGCGGGGCGACCGCGGTGAGCTGGCGGTGCAAGGCTTGGATCTGACGGTGCGTGCGGGTGAGATCGTCGGCGTGGCCGGCGTCTCGGGCAACGGCCAGCGTGAGTTGATGCAGTCGCTCACTGGCCAGCGCCGGCGTGAGGCCGGCCAGGTGCAGGTGGCCGGCCAGGCGTTCAAGGCCACGCGCCGGCAGAACCGGCAACTGAAGGTGCGTGCGCTGCCCGAAGAACCGTTGCAAAACGCCTGCGTGCCCGATCTCAGCGTGGCCCACAACATGGGTCTGCGGCAGTTTGACGAGGCGCCGTTTGCCACCGCCACGCTGACCGGTGGCTGGGTGCGCTGGGGCCGGCTGCGGGCACGGGCGCGGCAGTGGATCAGCGACTACGGCGTCAAGACCCAGAGCGAGCGCGCGCCCATCCGCAGCCTGTCGGGCGGCAATGTGCAGCGCGCCGTGCTGGCGCGGGAACTGGCCGGCGAGGCCGAGCTGCTGTTAGTCAGCAACCCCGTGTTCGGCCTCGACTTTGCGGCGGTGGCCGAGATCCACGGCCGACTGATGGCGGCACGCAACCGCGGCGCGGCAGTACTGCTGGTCAGCGAAGACCAGGACGAACTGCTGCTGCTGGCCGACCGCATCGTGGTGATGAGCGAGGGCCGCATCGTGCACGATGTGGCGGCGGCGCGTGCCGATCGCCAACAGCTGGGCGCTTTCATGGGTGGCAAGGGGCATGCACCTGCACCCCCGCTGAAGGCGGCTGCCGCATGAGCAGCCCTAACATCCCGCAAGCGCGTCCGTTCGCCTTCGACCTGCAGCCGGCATCGGCGGCGCTTGTGATCATCGACATGCAGCGCGACTTTGTCGAGCCGGGTGGCTTTGGCGCCTCGTTGGGCAATGACGTGACGCCGCTGCAGGCCATCATCCCCACCTGCGCCGCGTTGCTGGCGGCCTGGCGTGCCGCCGGTGCACTGGTGGTGCACACCCGCGAGGGCCACCTGCCCGACCTGTCGGACTGCCCGCCGGCCAAGCGTGAGCGCGGCAATCCCGCGCTGCGCATCGGCGATGCCGGGCCGATGGGCCGTGTGTTGGTGATTGGCGAGCCCGGCCATGCCATCGTGCCGGCGCTGGCGCCGCGGCCTGGCGAGCTGGTGATCGACAAACCTGGCAAAGGCGCCTTTTACGCCACGCCCTTGCATGCCGAGCTGCAGCGCCGCGGCATCCGTCAACTGGTGTTCATGGGCGTGACCACCGAGGTCTGTGTGCAGACCACGATGCGCGAGGCCAATGACCGCGGTTACGAGGGCCTGCTGGTCGAGGACGGCACCGACAGCTATTTCCCCGCCTTCAAATCCGCCACGCTGGCAATGATCACCGCGCAGGGCGGTATCGTCGGCTGGGTGGCTTCTGCCGCTGCGGTGATCGCGGCCATCCGATCGTGAGCAGCGTGTCTCCCATGCCCTTGACCCTTGCCGACTGGCAGGCGGCTTATGCCGTCGGCGCCTCGCCCGCTGAGCTGTTGGCGCCGCTGCTGGCGCGCCGCGAAGCCGGCGACCCAGCTTGGATCCACCGCTGCGCCCAGGCCTTCATCCAGGCCCAACTCGACCGCCTGGCGGCACCCGAAGCCAGGCAACTGCAGCTGTACGGCGTGCCCTTCGCCGTCAAGGACAACATCGACGTCGCCGGCCTGCCCACCACCGCCGCCTGCCCGGCCTTTGCCTATACCGCCGAGCGCAGCGCCACCGTGGTGCAGCGCTTGATGGCGGCCGGCGCGGTGCTGGTGGGCAAGACCAACCTCGACCAGTTCGCCACCGGCCTGGTCGGCACCCGCTCGCCCTATGGCGCGGTGCCCAACACATTTGACCCGGCCTATGTCAGCGGCGGCAGCAGTTCGGGCTCGGCCTCGGTGGTGGCGCGCGGGCTGGTCGCCTTTGCGCTGGGCACCGACACCGCCGGCTCGGGCCGCGTGCCGGCCGGCTTCAACAACCTGGTGGGGCTGAAACCCTCGCCGGGCCGGGTGCCGATGGCCGGTGTGCTGCCGGCCTGCCGCACGCTGGACGTGGTGTCGGTGCTGGCGCTGACGGTGGGCGACGCGGCCCAGGTGATGGCGGTGATTGAAGGTATGGACGACGAGCCGGTGTACCAGTCGCCGACCCTGCAGCCGCCCTGGCTGGGCCGCTGTGGCCAGCCGCTGCGCGTGGGTGTGCCGATGGATCCCGGTTGCGATGCCGCGTTGGGTTATGACCAGGCTTTCGACGAGGCGGTGGCACAGCTGCGCGCCTGGGGTCTGGCGCCGGTGCCGGTGGACATGACGCCGCTGTTCGAGGTGGCCCGATTGCTCTACGACGGCCCCTGGGTGGCCGAGCGCTACAGCGTGGTGCGCGAGTTGATGACGCAGCGCCCGGGTGCGCTGGATGGCACGGTGCGCGATGTCATTGCCGCCGCCCGCCGACATGACGCTTCGGCAGCCTTCGAGGCCCGTTATGCGCTGGAAGCCCTGCGTCAGCGCATCACGCCGCTGTGGCGTGACATCGACGTGCTGATGGTGCCCACTTCGCCCACCTGCCCGACGCTGGCCGCGGTGGCCGCCGAGCCCATCAAGCGCAACAGCGAACTGGGCCGCTACACCAACTTTGTCAATCTGCTGGGCCAGGCGGCGCTGGCGCTGCCCAGCGGCCTCAGCCGCAGCGGCCTGCCGTTTGGCGTGACCTTCATCGCGCCGGGTGGCAGCGACGCTGCGCTGGTGGCATTCGGCGCGCGCTGGGCCGCGGCGCGGGCGCAGCCGCTGGGCCATGGCCTGCGGCCGACCACCGCCGCTGACCATGCGGTGCCGGTATTGCCGGCTGCGGCCGCCACGCTGGCTTTGGCGGTGGTTGGCGCGCACCTGGCCGGCATGCCCCTGCACGGCCAGTTGGTCGAGCGCGGCTGCCGGCTGCGTGAAGCCACCCATACCGCCGCCAGTTACCGCCTGTATGCACTGCCGGGCAGCACACCGCCCAAGCCGGGGCTGGCCCGGGTGGCCGAGGGCGGCCGCGCCATCGAGGTCGAGGTCTACGAGATGCCGCAGGCCGCGGTGGGCTCCTTCCTGGCGCTGATCCCGCCGCCGCTGGGCCTGGGTTCGGTGCAACTGGCCAGCGGCGAATGGGTCGAGGGTTTCATCTGCGAAGGCGCTGCGCTGGCCAGCGCCACCGACATCAGCAGCCACGGCGGTTGGCGCGCCTACCGGGCGGCAGCATGACGCCGCAAGACATCGATCAGGCCGCGGTGCTGGCCGAAGTGGGCCAGGTGTTCGCGGCCTACGAGCGGGCGCTGATGGCCAACGATGTGGCGGCGCTCAACGCCTTCTTCTGGGACGATGCACGGGTCACCCGTTACGGCATCGCCGACCGCCAGTTCGGCATCGATGAACTGGTGGCCTTCCGTGCTGCGACGCCCGCGCCTTCTTTCACCCGCCAGTTGGAAAACTTGCGGCTGCGTTGCTTCGGTAACGACATGGCGGTGGCACAAGTGGAGTTTGTGCGCAGCGACACGCACCTGCGCGGCTTCCAGACCCAGACCTGGGTGCGGCTGGGGCCGGGCCTGGCCGGCTGGAAGATCGTGGCCGCGCATGTCAGCATGATCCCGTTGGCGGCTTGAGCCTGCGTATCATCTTGGCGCCATGCCGACCCCCGCCCACCCGCCGCTCGACCTGCCGATGAGCGCATCCGTCAGGGTGGCCGTGGTCGAGAGCGGCACGCTGGCCGACCAGGCCTATGGCCAGCTCAAGCGCATGATCTTCGACTTTGCGCTGATGCCCGGCGAGCGCTGCAGCGAGAGTGAACTGGCGCAGCGGCTGGCGATCAGCCGCACGCCGCTGCGCCAGGCGCTGCAGCGGCTCGAGCGCGAGGGATTTGTGCAGGTGATGTCCAAGATCGGCTGGCAGGTGGCGCCGTTGGACTTTGACGTCTTTGACGAGCTCTACGACTTGCGGGTGCTGATCGAGTGCCATGCCGCGTCACGCCTGGCCAGCGTGCAGCCTTCCGAGGCCTTGCTGGCGCTGGCGGCGGTCTGGCAGGTACCCGAGGCCACCCGCCTGAGCGACGGCGCTGCAGTAGGCCAGCTCGACGAGGCCTTCCACAGCCAGCTGGTGCAGGCCTGCGGTAACCGCGAGATGGCGCGTGTGCACCGCCAGATCACCGACCGAATCCGCATCATCCGCCGGCTGGACTTCACCAAGTCGGCGCGGGTGGCCGCCACCTACGACGAACACAGCCAGATTCTGCGCGCCATCGGCCGTTGCCGCGGCGACGAGGCCCAGCGGCTGCTGCGCGCGCACATCGAGCAGAGCAAGCTGGAGGTTCGCCACATCACGCTGGACATGCTCTACCAGGCGCGGCGCCGGGCCTGACGGCGAGCCGGCAGGCCGATCAATAATCGGCCGATGACTGCAGCCAACACCTCGCCCATGCTGGGCTTCGACACCCGCCAGGTGCTGATCGGCGGCCAGTGGCGCGCCGGCGCCAGCGGCCAGCACCTGACGCTGACCAACCCCAGTGACGGCAGCCCGCTGGCCGGCATCGCGCGAGGCAATGCCGCCGACATCGACGCCGCGGTAGTCGCCGCGCAAGCCGCGCTGGACGGCGCCTGGGGCGCGCTGACCGCCGCCGAGCGCGGCCGCTTGCTGCTGAAGATGAGTGCGATCACATTGGCCCAGGCCGACGAGCTG
>JBBQZM010000120.1:0-11200 GCA_038207685.1 Burkholderiales bacterium | reverse complement strand
GCTACGCACCCGATTGAGCCGCCGCGGCCACGCCTGGGGGCGTTGCTTCGCCTTGCAGGCAGTAGCCTGCTGCGTTGTCGCGCCTACCCAGACGCGCCCGCAACGGCCCACTCGGGCGCGTCCAACTGCGGTTTCTAGGTTGAATCAGGAGGCCTTGCCCATGAACGGACCCTCAATCACCGCCCCGGCCGCCAGCGTGCCGCGGCCCCGCAAGAGCCTGTGGCCAGCGCGGCTGGACTTGCTGCAAAGCCTGAGCGGCCTGCTGCTGGGCTTGTTCATGTGGGGCCACATGCTGTTTGTGTCGTCGATCCTGCTGGGCAAGGACGCGATGTGGACGGTGACCAAGTTTTTCGAGGGTTACTTCTTCTTTGGCCGCTCGCTGCCCTGGCTGGTGTCGATGGTGGTGGCGGTGGTGTTTGCGCTGGTGGTGCTGCATGCGCTGCTGGCGATGCGCAAATTTCCTGGCAATTACGCGCAACTTCGCGCCATGCGCGAGCATGTCAACACCATGAAGCACAGCGACACCACGCTGTGGTGGTGGCAGGCGGTGACCGGCTTTGCGATGTTCTTCCTGGTGTCCATCCACCTGTATGTGATGCTCACCCAGCCGGAGACCATCGGGCCCTACGGCAGCGCCGACCGGGTCTGGAGCAACCACTTCTGGCCGCTTTACCTGGTGTTGCTGTTCGCGGTGGAGCTGCATGGCGGCGTCGGCCTGTACCGGCTGGCCGTGAAATGGGACTGGCTGGCGGGTGCCGATGCGAACGCCACACGGACCCGGCTCAAGACCCTCAAGTGGGCGCTGACGGTGTTTTTCCTGGTGCTCGGCCTGGCCTCGTTGGCGGCCTACATCAAGATCGGCATCGATCACGCGCCGCGTGCAGGCGAGGCCTACACGCCGGCCTGGGTGCAGCCACCGCCTGCACCGGCTGCGCCTGGTTTGAAATGAAAGCGGCACCATGAAGATCCATTACACGGACGTGCTGGTCATCGGCGGCGGCCTGGCAGGCTTGCGGGTGGCGATCGGCGCCAAGCGGCGCGGCCACGATGCGGTGATCCTGTCGCTGGTGCCGCCCAAGCGCTCGCACTCGGCCGCCGCACAGGGCGGCATGCAGGCCTCGCTGGCCAATGTCATCAAGGGCCAGGGTGACAACGAAGACGTGCACTTCGAGGACACGGTGCGCGGCAGCGACTGGGGCGCCGACCAGCGCGTGGTGCGCATGTTTGTCGACACCGCGCCCAAGGCGGTGCGTGAACTCGCCGCCTGGGGCGTGCCCTGGAGCCGCGTCAATCGCGGCGACCGGCAGGTCATCATCAACGGCCAGAAGGTCACGCTGACCGAACGTGACGAGGCCCATGGCCTGGTGGCGCAGCGCGACTTTGGCGGCACCAAGAAGTGGCGCACCTGCTATGTCTCGGACGGCACTGGTCACGCCATGCTGTTTGCGGTCAGCGACCGTGCCATCGCCGAATCGATACCGGTGCATGAGCGCATGGAGGCCATCGCGCTGATCCACGAGGGCGGCCGTTGTTACGGCGCGGTAGTGCGCAATCTGATGAGCGGTGAGCTGTGTGCCTATGTGGCCAAGGCCACCTGCATCGCCACCGGCGGCGCCGGGCGGCTGTACCGGGTGACCACCAATGCGGTGATCTGCGAAGGCATCGGTACCGCCATCGCGCTGGAGACCGGGATTGCCACGCTGGGCAACATGGAGGCGGTGCAGTTCCACCCCACCGGCATCTTCCCGGCCGGCATCCTGGTGACCGAGGGCTGCCGCGGCGACGGCGGCTTGCTCAAGGATGTCGACGGCCACCGCTTCATGCCCGACTACGAGCCCGAGAAGAAAGAGCTCGCCTCGCGCGACGTGGTCTCGCGTCGCATGGAGACGCATATCCGCAAGGGCAAGGGTGCGCAGTCGCGCTTCGGCGAGCACCTGTGGCTGGACATCACCCAGCTGGGCCGCGCCCACATCGAGAAGAACCTGCGCGAGGTCAAGGAGATCTGCGAGTCCTTCCTGGGCATTGATCCGGTGGAGCAGATGATCGCGGTGCGCCCGGCGCAGCACTACACCATGGGCGGTGTGCGCACCGACCACACCGGCCAGAGCGCCACGCTCAAGGGCTTGTTCGCCGCCGGCGAGGCCGCCTGCTGGGACATGCATGGTTTCAACCGGCTGGGTGGCAATTCGGTCGCCGAGACGGTGGTGGCCGGCATGATCGTCGGTGACTTCATCGCCGACTTCTGTGACGCCAACGCCAACGATGTGCGCATCCCCACCGGCCTGGTGCGTGAGTTCATCGCCGCTGAGCAGGCCAAGCTCGACTGGCTGGCCAAGGGCGGCGGCACCGAGGATGCCTCGGTGCTCAAGCAAGCCATGCAGCAGATCATGACCGACAAGGTCGGCATCTTCCGCACGGGCGAAGACCTGGCCGCTGCGGTGAGTGAACTGCAGGCGCTGCTCGAGCGCAGCCGCCACATCGGCCTGCGCAGCGCGGCCGCTGGTGCCAATCCAGAACTGGTCACCGCCTACCGCACACAGAAGATGCTTAAGCTGGCCTTGTGCGTGGCCTACGGCGCGGCGCAGCGCACCGAGAGCCGCGGCGCGCATTTCCGCGAAGACCACCCGCACCGCGACGACGCCCGCTGGCTCAAGCGCACCTTGGCCACCTGGCCGGGTGAGGCCGACACCCTGCCTACGCTGGCCTACGAGGCGCTGGACATCCAGGCGATGGAACTGCCGCCGGGCTGGCGTGGCTACGGCGCCAAGGACTATGTCGACCATCCTGACACGCCGGCGCGCGCTGCCGAGGTGGCCGCGCTGCGCGAACGCCTGAACGGCGCGCCGCGCGAGCAGGTGCAGCGCGAGCTGATGCCCTACGAAGACCTGCTGCCCGCCGCGCTGCGCGGCCGCAACGAACGCATCGACGAGCCGCTGTTATGACCCACCCCCCGAAGCGCTTTCGGCGCTCCCTTCAAGGGGGGCGGCCCCCGGCGGCCCGGCAAAGCCGGTTCCGCGGCGGCCACTTGCTGGCTGCGGCTTCTTTACCAAAGGGCGCCACCGGGTGACATGGACAACTGACATGAAGACCATTCCAATCGTTCACCAAAGGGTCGGCCTGCAGGCCGATTCGCCCTCGGCGTCGCCCGTGCCGGCCCAGGTTCAGCGCAAGCTGAGCATCCGGGTGATGCGCTTCAATCCGGCCCAGCCCGAAGTGGCGCCGCATTGGCAGACCTACGAGCTGGACGATGCCGCGGGCATGACGCTGTTCATCGCACTGAGCGAGATTCGCGAGAAGCTCGATCCTTCGTTGCAGTTCGACTTCGTCTGCCGCGCCGGCATCTGCGGCAGCTGCGCAATGCTGGTCAATGGCCGGCCGGCGCTGGCCTGCCGTACCTTGACCCAGGATTTGGGCGATACCTTCACGCTGGCGCCGCTGCCGGTGTTCGAGTTGATCGGCGATCTGTCGGTGAACACCGGCAAGTGGATGCGCGCGATGAGCGAGCGGCTGCAGACCTGGGTGCATGAGCAGCAGCAGCAGATCGACCTGCGCCGGCTCGAAGCCCGCATGGAGCCGGCCGAAGCCGAGGCCATCTATGAGCTTGACCGTTGCATCGAGTGTGGCTGCTGTGTCTCAGCTTGCGGCACCGCCCGCATGCGCGAAGACTTTGTCGGCGCGGTGGGCTTGAACAAGATCGCGCGCTTCCGGCTCGATCCGCGCGACAGCCGCGATGACGCTGACTACTACGACCTGGTCGGCGACGACGACGGTGTGTTTGGCTGCATGTCGCTGCTGGGCTGCCACGACGTCTGTCCCAAGCAACTGCCCTTGCAAACCCAGCTGGCCTTTGTGCGCCGCAAGATGGCGGCCATGGGCTGGCGCTGAAGCCGCCTGCGTCCCCCAGGAACGCAGCCAGGGTTGAAGCCGCCCCTGCAGCTTGGGCGTGCAAGTGCAGGGTTCGGCGCGCTGCCTACCAGTGGCGCGGCCGGCCGGTGTCCAGGTGCAAAAATCGGTCGCGCTGGTAGTAGCCCACACCGCCGGCGGCCAGGCTGCGCGCCGCGGCATGCAGGTCGGACAAGGCCACGCCGCGTAGCCGCACATCAACGGCCTGGCCGTCCATGTGCAGGCTGCGCCTGGCCACGCCGCCGCCGCCCTGGTTACGCAGCCGTTCATTGGTCTGGCTGCAGCGGTAGCCCGAGATCACCTCGTAGGCCGTGCCGCTGCCCAGCGTCTGCTGCACCCGATGCAGCATGTCGAACAGCTGCGGATCGATGCGGCCTACCTCGCCGGTGTAGTGATCGCGCAGAAAGTGGTTCAGCGCCTGCAGCGCATCGGGCAGGTAGCGCTGGCCCTGGGCATAGACCAGTTCGATGCGCTCGCCGGTGTGGGTGTGGGCCAGGTTGAGCGCGCGGCTGGCGGTGATGTCGGGCAGCGGCCCCGGCGCGGCGCGGGCGGCGGTCAGGCCGGCAATCGCGCTGGCACTGACCGCCAGCCGGGCGCCCTGGTGCAGGAAGCGGCGGCGGTCGGTGGGGGGTGGATGTGTGCTCATGGTGATGTCAATCCGTGGTGTTCAGGGCTGGTCGCGGGCGACGCAGCGCTTCGTCAAGCAGTCGATCCTGACGATACAGGTCGGCGAAGAAGTGGATCCGCCCGTTCTTGACCAGTGCGGTGCCGTAGGCGATCAGCACCGGCAGTGGCTGATCCAGCCGCAAGGTTTGTGAGCGGCCGCTGGTCATGGTCTCGCGGATGCGTTCGTCCGACCAGCCGGGGGCTGCCGCTTGGCTTTGCAGCACGAAGCTGGCCAGCGCCACCGGCTGCTCGACCCGGATGCAGCCGTGGCTGAAGTCTCGGCGGTCACGCTCGAACAGCCCGATCGAGGGCGTGTGGTGCAGGTAGATGTTCTGCTGGTTTGGAAAGATGAACTTGATGTCGCCCAGCGCGTTTTTCGGCCCCGGGCGCTGGCGGATGCGCAGTGCGCTGGCCTGCAGGGCAGCAATATGCTGCGGCGTCAGCGTAGTCAGCACCTGGCCATCCGGGGCGACGAACTCGAAGCCTTCGCGCTCGAAGTAGCCAGGGTCGCGCCTCAGCCGGGGGACGATCTCGCCGCGGGCAATCGAGCGCGGCACGTTCCAGTAGGGGCTGAATTCGATGAAGCGCATGTCCTCGTCGAACAGTGGCGTGCGGGTGTCCATCGCCTTGCCGACGATGACCTTCATCTGCTGACGCAGAACGATGCGGCCGTCCACCACCTCGTAAGCGCGCAGCATGAATTCCGGGATGTTGATCACCACCATGCGCGGGCCTTGCAGCAGCGGCGTCCAGCGCAAGCGCTCCAGTGCCAGCTCAATCTGCCGCGCACGCGCTATGGGGGTCACGTCCAGTGCGGCCAGCGTGGTCGGGCCGAGCACCCCATCCTCGGCCAGGCCATGGCGCCGCTGGAACGTCCGCAGCGCCTCGACCAGAGCCGGGTCGACCGCGCTGGGCGCCGGCCCGCCGGTGGCCAGATCACCCAGTGCCTGCAGGCGTTGCGCCAATTGCGGCAGGCCAGACCAGGCTTGTCCTGCCGACAGGCTGCGGCCATGGCCCAGGGCGCTGGTGGGCAGTGACGGCAAGGTGGTTTGCCAGGCCTGATGCAAGGCCAGCCCGCGGTAGAGCGCCAGCGTCTCACGCAACTGCGGGTATTGCGCCAGTGGCGGCACGGCGTGCTGCACGGCCTCGTCGAGCCGGCCGCTGGCCAACGCGTCGGCCAGCAACGCGGCGGCGTCGAAAGGGCCGCGCCACACCGGCGCAAACTGCTGCTGCAACAGCCGGGGATCGACGCGGCCAAGGTGCAGATCCGTCAGGTAGCGCTGCATCGCGGCCTGCAACAGCTGCGCCAGCCGCTGCGCCTGCGCTGTGCCATCGCCGCCGGCCGCTACAGCCAACGCAGCTGCCGCCCGGAGCGGTTCCAACGCGTAGTCGCTGCTGCGCAGGCCATGGCTCGGGGCGTCGGCCAGCAGCGCCAGCGCCTGCGGCACCAGTCGACCAGGCCGGCCTTGCGCATCAAGCCAGGCCGAGGCTGGTTGCGCCGTGGCCGGCGCGCTGCCAAGCGTGAGCAGCGCAGTCAGCAGCGCAGTCAGCAGCGCAGTCAGCAGCGCCGTCATTGGCGCCGCCAGCAACTGGCGCCGGTCTGCGCGCCACGCTGAACCCGGCGTGTTGGGTTGCAGATCGCTTGACATGCCCGCATTGTCGGCCGCAGTGTCCAAGGGGCCCTTGTCCAGCAGCAGAACAACGCCGGATGGTCGATCGGAATCGGCTGCTGCTGCAGGGTTTTGGCGGTGTGCGCCCGCTGGTTACCGCTACGGTGCGCCGGCTTTGTACCGTTGAGGCATCATCGTTACCGGAGAGTTCAAGGCATGAATCAAAAGTCCATCGTTCGCTGTGCCGATCACTGTATCGGCTCGAAGGCGCGGCCAGGGTGCCTGGTCAGACGCAGGCTGCTCGGTGCCGGCCTGGTCTGGTCGGCGCTGGGCGGGACCAGCACCCCGGCGGCGAGCCAGGGTGACGGGCAGGGCGCCGAAGGCTGGCTGCGCACTGGCGGCGTGGTGCTGGCGATGCGGCATGCGCTGGCGCCCGGCACGTTTGACCCACCGGGCTTCCGCCTCGGCGACTGCAGCACCCAGCGCAACCTCAGCGACCCGGGCCGCCAGCAGGCGCGGCGCATCGGCCAGTGGTTCGGCGCCCGGTCATTGCAGCCCGCCCGGGTGCGCAGCAGCCCTTGGTGCCGTTGCGTGGACAGCGCACAACTGGCGTTTGGCGCGGCCGAGGTTTGGCCCGCGCTGGGCTCGCCGCGTGGCAGCAGCGAGCAGGTCAATGCACAGCAGCAGGTCGAACTGCGGCTGGCGCTGCAGGCGGCCAGCAGCCGCAGCGGCCGCTTCGAAGTCTGGATGACCCACATGTTCGTGCTGGCCGACCTGGTGGACGGCAACGTGGCGTCGGGCGATGGCCTGGTGCTGCGCGCCGGCGCTGACGGCCGGCCGCAGTTGCTGGCGCGCTGGGACGCAGCCGCGCTGGCACCCCGGTGACCGGCCCCAGCGCTTGATCCCGCGCCGACTCAGCAGGCCTGCCTGGCCTGATTGCGTTGCCCTGGCAGCGAAAACTGGCACCGTAGCGGCCCGCACTACATCGACAAGGAACCCTCGCGGAACTCGGTCTTGTCCAGCCAGACGTTGATCAGCACCGCCTTGCCCTGGGCTGCCAGCGTGCGGGCGCGGGCCAGCGCCGGCCGCAGTTCATGGTTGTGGCGCACCAGCAGGCCCTCGGCGCCAAAGCCGGCCACCACCGCGTGGTAGTCGCTGCGGGCCAGTACCGTGGCCACATCGTCGTGCAGCATCTTGACTTGTTCGCGGGCGATCTGCGTCCAGCCAGCGTCGTTGCCCACGACCGCAATCACCGGGATGCGCTGGCGCACGAAGCTGTCGAATTCGGCCAGACTCCAGCCACAGGCGCCGTCGCCAAAGATGATCCACACCGGCCGCTCCGGCCGGGCCATTGCCGCACCCAGCGCAAAACCCGCGCCCACCCCCAGCGTGCCGAAGGCGCCCGGGTCCAGCCAGCCCAACGGTCCGCGCGGCCGCAGCACATAGCTGGCGGTGGCCACCACATCGCCGCCATCGGCGACGAACGTGGCTGACTCGCCGGCCTCGGCATCGAGCGCGCGGAACAAGGCCAGTGGGTTGACAAACTCGCCCGGCAGCTGGGCCTGCTGGTCGATCTCGGCCTCGCGCTGCTGGTCTCGGCCGCGCAGCGTTGTTATCCAGCTGCTCCACCGTTGGCCAGGATGGGCTTCCTGTGCCAGCGCCTGGATGAACTGGCCCGCGTCACCCATCGCTGCCACATCGGGTCGCCGGTTCAGTCGGGCATCACGCGCGCTGCGGTTGGCGGCGATCAGCGTCGCGCTGCGGCGCACATGGCGGCCGTAGTCCAGCCGAAAGTCGCAGGGCACACCGGCCAGCAACACGCAGTCGGCTTCGCGCAGCGCAACGCGGCGCTGGTGGCGCATCTGCAGCGGATGATCCGGGCCGAGCAGGCCACGCGCCATACCCGACAGATAAACCGGAATGCCCAGCCGCGCCACCGCGTCGGCCAGCTTGACGGCCTCGCCGGCCTGCACCAGCGCCTGGCTGCCGATCACCGCCAACGGCCGCTCGGCGCGGCCCAGCGCCGTCAAGGCGGCTTGCAGCGCGCCGCCGCTGGCCTGCGGCGTATCGACGTGGCGCGGCAGCGCCGGCGCGGCCTCGTCGCTGCCGGCAAACATCCGGTTGGCATGGCGCCCCAGGTACCAGCGCAAGGCACGGTCAGCGAGCGATGTGCCCTTGCCCGCGGCCTCGGCATACCACTGGCGGATGCTGGCCTCGTCATAGAGCAGATCGACCGGGCACTCGATGAATACCGGCCCGGGCACGCCGGCCTGCGCCAGCGCAAAGGCCTCGGCCACCGCCGGACCCAGATCGCGCACGCGCCGGATCTTGATGAAGCGCTTGACATGCGGCTGCACCAGCGGGCGTTGATCGATGTCCTGCAGCGCGCCGCGGCCCTGCAGCGCGGTAGGCGCCGCGCCGCCAATCAGCACCACCGGCGACTGTGCCAACTGCGCGTTCTTCAGCGCGGTGATGGTGTTGCTGATGCCCGGCCCGGCGGTGACCGCGGCCACGCCGGGCCGGCCCGACAAGCGGGCCATCGCATCGGCGGCGAACACCGCGGTGGCTTCGTCGCGCACGTCGACGATGCGCAGCCCGCGCGCCTTGGCGGCGCTGAGGATGGGCGAGATGTGGCCGCCGCAGAGCGTGAAGATGCAGGGCACGCCATGGGTCTGCAGTGCCTCGGCGATGCGGTCACCACCATGGCGTGTGATACCGGCAGCGCCGGGCGTCGAGGCAGCACTCATGCCCAGACCACCGTGGCGCCGCCGGCATACCAGCCGGCCACGCAATCTTCAACGCCGGCTTCGATGCGGCTGCGCTTGATCTTCATCGTCGGCGTCAGGCAGCCGTTTTCGATGCTCCAGGGCTCGTTGGCCACCACCATCATCTGCAGCCGCTCGTGGTCGGCCAGTCCGGCGTTGACCGACTTCAGCAAAGACTCCAGCTGCGGCTTCAACTCGGCTCGGCAAGCCGGCTCGGCCTGGCGCGGGCGCAGCGCCTCGGCCAGCACCACCACGGCATAGGCGGCGGGTTGGCCGACACCGGAGACCATCGCCAGTTCGATCAGCGGGTTGGCCAGCAGCCGGCTCTCGATCGGCGCCGGCGCCACGTACTTGCCCTTGGCGGTCTTGAACAGCTCCTTGACGCGACCGGTGATGCGCAGCAGCCCGTCGGGCCGTTGCTCGCCGAGGTCGCCGGTATGGAAGAAGCCGTCCTCGGTGAACGACGCCGCCGTCAGCTCGGGCTGTTTGTAGTAGCCGCTGAACTGGCCAGGCGACTTGATGAGCACCTCGCCGTCGGACGCCAGCCGCACCTGCACCCCAGGCAGCGGCACCCCCACCCAGCCGGGCTGGCTGTGATCGCGGTTGGAGCTGTGCGAATAGGAGTTGTCCTCGGTCATCGCATAACCCTCGTACAGTTCCAGGCCGAGCCGCCGGTACCAGGCAATCAACTCGGCCGGAATCGGCGCCGAGCCGCTGCCGGCTTGCACCACCGCATCCAGGCCCAGGCCCTTGAGCACCTTGCGCGCGACAAGGCGGCCGAGGATCGGTATGCCAAGCAGCCGGTCGAGCTTCTTTGGCGGCATCTTGGCAAACACGCCCTGCTGGAACTTCAGCCACAGCCGCGGCACCGAGATGAACAGCGTCGGCCGCGCGCGCTGCAAGTCCTGCAGAAAGGTGTCGAGCGACTCGGCGAAAAAGATGTGGCTGCTGCCATCCACCAGCGACGCCGCCTCGACCCAGCTGCGCTCGAAGCTGTGCGCCAGCGGCAGGTAGGACAGCATGCGGCTCTCTGTGCCTTCGCCTACCCGCGCCCGGGTGTCATTCATGATGCCGGTGGCGGCGTGGCTGATGGCGCCGAAGTTCACCATCGCGCCCTTGGGCTGGCCGGTCGATCCCGAGGTGTAGATCAGCATTGCCAGCTCATCGGCTTCGCGCTGTGGTCGACCCTCCAGCGGCGCGCTGCGCAAGATGATGTCGTCCCAGGGCTCACCGCTCCCCGGCGGCGCCAGCGGGAAGGCGATGCGCGGCAGATCGGCCGACACACCGGGCTGCTGCTGCGGCCAGATGTCGAGCTTGCCTACAAACAACAGGCTGGCTTCGCTGTGCGCCAGAACGAAGCGCACTGTTTCGGCGGTCTCGGTGGGAAAGATCGCCACCGTGGTGTAGCCACCCAGCCAGATCGCCAGTTCGGCCATGAAGAAATGCGCGCAGTTCTTCGACAGGATCGCGATGCGCGCGCCGCGCGGCATGCCCAGGTTCTGCAGGTGCGCGGCCATGCGTCGCGACTGGTCCAGCACCTCGCCCCATCGGTAATCAATCACCCGGCCCTGGCCGATCGGCTGGGTCAGGTAGATGCGGTCAGGCTGGTTCTGCTCATGGTCGAGCACATGGTCGAGGATCAGCTTGTCAGTGGGCAAGGCGGGGCTCCAGTGCAGTACGGGATGTCGGGCAGGGTAGCTGTCTATGCGCCCGTCGGGCACCGGTGGATACCAGCGTCATGGAAGGCAAGGGGCGCTGCAGCGATGCAGAGGTTCTGATGTGCCGGTCTAGAGGGCGGTTTCGGCTCGTTGCTGACGTTCGCTCTCGATGGAAAAGCAGCCGCCAATTCAGTTTGGCGCGAGGCTGACGAGGCCGCCGGGAAACCGGATCCCTCCGTGTCCCCCAGGCCGGGCTCTGCCCGGCCTTCCTCCTTTACCTACGGGATCCGGTTACCCGACGCCCTCGCCAGCCGGCACCTGCTGTGCGGCCGCAGCGCCAATGAAGCCTAAAAGTGCTGCGCCACCGCGGGTCAGCTGGTTAGCTCGGTAGGTTGGAATGGCAACTCCAACACTTGTGTGCAGGGGTCTGGTCATGCCAAAACGTGCCGCCGTGAAAGTGGAAATGCCGTTGGAGTTCACTCTGTTCACTCCAACCTACCGAGTTACGGCGCCTCGGATCAGCTGGTTGGAGCGCCACACAACTGATGGTGGCCGAGGGTGTCGGGCGTGGGGATCACGGAGGTAAAGGAGGAGGTGG
>JBBQZM010000119.1:0-11377 GCA_038207685.1 Burkholderiales bacterium | reverse complement strand
CGGGCCATCGGCGTCAAGAGTGTCGAGCCTTGCGCGCCCGAGGTGGCGCAGCGCCACAGCGGCTACCTGGTGGGCGGCACCTCGCCCTTTGGCTTGCGCAAGCCGATGCCGGTGTATGTCGAGGCCAGCGTACTGGCCTTGCCGCGCCTGTTGATCAACGGCGGTCACCGCGGTTACCTGATCGGGCTGGCGCCCGAGGTGCTGGTGGCAGAACTGGCCGCGCAGGCCGTGCACTGCGCGATCTGAGCCGGACGAAGATCGCGGTCAAAGCCGCGGTCAAAGCCGCGGTTCAGCCCGACAGCCTGCTGGCCCTGCGGTGCTCAGTTCCGAAATGCGGTGCTGTAGCTCGCGGCCTGCAGCACCAGCGGCGCTGCTGCCAGGCCCGTCAGCGACTGCGCTGGCAGATGGGCCTGAATGACCAGCGGCGCCGACTGCCCTACCTCCGCCGCCGTCTGGCGGAGCGTGTGCATCGGCAGTGCCACCTGGAGCACAGCAGGGACGGTTGCCGGCACAGCTTGCCGATTGACGGCCGGCGCGGCGAGGATCGCTTCGCCATTTGACTCGACCGGGCGATGAACGCCTGACCACGCCACGGCCCCCACCATCACCGCCAGGGTGAGCAGGTTGGTCAGATGGGGCACCAGCGCGGAGCGTGGTGTCGAAAAATTTTCCATACCGGAAGTATCGGACGGTCCGACCGATGCCTCAAGGCAGACGACTCCCGCAAGCAGGGGGTTGCACCACTCATTCGGGGGGGGTGTGGGTAGGCCGCCTGATCTGGGCCATGGCGCCGGTTCGACGGCGCCGACGCCATGGCGCCGGTTCGACGGCGCCGTCGCCATGGCGCTGGCAGCTGGGGTGTATCAGCGAACCGATGTCAAGTTCGGACGTCCCATGCCGCTGAGGCTTGTCAACCGTGCGCCCGGGCGCAACGCCTGTCACTGCGGAGCCTCCGAAATCGCTCAAGTCGCCCAGGCAGACGCCGAAGACCAGCCAGACCCCCGAAACCCGCGGGGCCTGTCCGGCTTTGCCGAAGGCAGGCCCGCACTGGCCCGCGAGATGTCGACACCGCCCCCACCGATCGCAAGCCCCGTGCAACGCAACTGGCCGCAGCGCTGCCTAGCCGTGTTGACCCGCATTCGCCGCGGTCAGGCCCTTGTCTGCGGGTGGCTGCTTGTGCTGCTGCTGGGCGCGGGCGTGCTGGTGCACGCCTTGGCAACGCTCTTGCGAATGCCTATCGACGCCCAGTTCCTGGTGCTTCTGGGCTGCGCGGTGGCGATGCTGGTGGGCTTGTTTCCAGTGCGCATCCCGGGCTCGCCCAACGCCTTTGCGGCCGGCGAGGTCTTCATCATGCTGCTGTTGCTGATGCAGGGTGCGCCGGCCGCGGCCCTGGCGGCCGCCGGTGCGGCCTTCGTCGGCGCGCTGCGCGGCGCCAGGCACTGGTCCAAGCGACTGATCCTGCCCGCCTCGGCCGCGGTGTCCATGATGGTGATGGGCTCGGCTTTTGAGGCCTTGATGGCCCAGGTCGACCCGCTCAGCAGATTGGGCGAGGCGGCGGCGCTGATGCTGGCCATGGTCTTTGCGATCGGCCACTTTGGGCTCAACACGCTGATGTATCGGTTGCTACAGCATCAGCCGACGCAGCGTCTATGGCCCTTTCCGTCCAGTCTTGGCTGGGTCGGCACCACCTATGCCGCCAGTGCCTTGATCGCCGGTCTGCTGTTCCTGGCTTTCAAGGCCAGCGGCCTGGGCGTGATGGCCGCGGCGGTGCCTATCCTCATCCTGCTGCTGGTGATGCTGCACTTCCACTTCCGCCAGCGCGAGAACGAAGAGCAGACCCATGGGCTGCGGCTCGAGGCGGCCGAACGCGAGGCGCAGCAGTCGGCGCGGCATCTGCGCGAACTTCGCGACAGCGAGCAGCGCTTACATGCCGCCTTCTCGCATGCCGCCATCGGCATGGCGCTGGTCTCCACCGCGGGCCAGGTGCTGCAGGCCAATCGCGCGATGTGCCTGTTGCTGGGCAGCAAGGAAGCGGACCTGATTGGCTGTGACTTCCAGGACTTCGTGCATCCCGACGACCTGCCGCTGCTGCAGCGGCCCTGGCTGGCACTGCTGGCGCATGATGGCGGCGACACCACGGTGGATCTGCGCTGCCTGCGCGCCGGCGGTGAGGTGGTGCATGTCGCACTGCACAGCGGCCATTTCAGCGACCGCGACGTCAGCGCACCCTGCCTGATCCTGCAGGCGCAGGACATCACTGAACGGCGCGAAGCCGAGGCCCGGCTGCAGCACATTGCCCACCACGACAGCCTGACCTCGCTGGCCAATCGCATCCGTTTTGGCGCTTGCCTGGCCCAGGCCATCGAGCGCTGCCGCGCCGATGCCCGCCGGCGCTTCGCGGTGATGTACCTGGACTTCGACCGCTTCAAGCTGATCAATGACACCCTGGGCCATGCCGCAGGCGACCAGTTCCTGACCATCGTGGCCCAGCGCATCCAGTTGCAGGTGCGGTCCAGCGACACCGTGGGCCGGCTGGGCGGCGACGAGTTTGCGGTGCTGGTGGAAAACCTGGCGCATGAGGACGACGCCATGGCCATGGCCGACCGGCTGTTGTGCGCGTTGGCGGCGCCGTATTTCATTGCCGGCGCCGAAGTCACCAGCAGCGCCAGCATCGGCATCACCTTCAGCAGCGTGGGTTACGAGACGCCCGGCGATGTGCTGCGCGACGCCGACATCGCGATGTACCGTGCCAAGGCCGCAGGCCGCGCGCGTGTGGCGGTGTTCGACGCCAGCCTGCGCGCCCAACTGGTGGCCCAGGTGAACCTGGAGCGCGATCTGCGCCGCGCCATCGAGCAGACCCAGTTGTCGCTGGCCTTCCAGCCGATCTACACGCTGGCTACCGGCCGCATCGACAGCTTCGAGGCGCTGGTGCGCTGGCAGCATCCCGAACTGGGCCTGGTACCACCGGGCACCTTCGTGCCGATTGCCGAGGATTCGGCGCTGATCGGGGCGCTCACGGCCTGGGTACTGGAGCGGGCCTGCGCCCAGCTCAAGAGCTTCCAGCAGCAGATGCCGGCCCGGCGCAGGCCGCGGCTGCATGTCAATGTCTCGGGCACCGACATGTGCCGTCCGGGTTTCGTGGCCCAGGTGGCCTCCGCCTTGCTGAGCAATGACCTGGAGGCCAGCCAGCTGACGCTGGAAATCACCGAGAGCACGCTGATGCACCGGCTGGACAGCGCGCTGGACGTGATGGGCCGCTTGCGCGAGATCGGCGTGGGCCTGAGCGTCGATGATTTCGGCTCCGGCTACTCCTCGCTGGCCTACCTGTCCACCCT
Source organism: Burkholderiales bacterium (assembly GCA_038207685.1). Taxonomy (GTDB): domain Bacteria; phylum Pseudomonadota; class Gammaproteobacteria; order Burkholderiales; family Burkholderiaceae_C; genus Pseudaquabacterium. Next base: position 8,042 of record JBBQZM010000119.1, on the reverse strand, counting down.
GCCGATCACCAGCCTGAAGATCGACCAGTCCTTCGTGCACCGGCTTGAGGGCCTGGACCACCACAGCAAGGACACCGAGGTGGTGCGTGCGGTCATCACCCTGGGCCAAGCGCTGGGCAAGACGGTGATTGCCGAGGGCATAGAGACGCCGGCCCAGCTGGCCCAGCTGATCGCGCTGGGTTGTGAGTATGGCCAGGGCTACTTGCTGTCGCGGCCGCTGACGCCGGCGATGGCCTGTGCCATGGCGCAGGCCGACGCCGAGGCGGGTGACGTGCCGGATACGGCGTCGCTCATGCTCGAACGCTGGCGCGAGGTGGTGGATTTCGCCGCCACCCGCCATTGACCGGCGTGGCCGATCACCCCGGCGTCTACAGCGCATCGCGGTCGGGCACGCGGCCCGTGGCGGATCGCATGCTGTCGGCGCACTGCTGCCCGCTGTGCCACCATCCGGTGCTGGCCTGCACGCGGCGTGACGCGCGCTGCCCGGCCTGCCACAGCCCCTTGGCGCCGCTGCCGGATCCCGGGGGCCAGGATCCGGTGGGCTGGGGCAGCCGGCGCGGTGCGACGCGGCGCGACCAGAGCCATGTTGCCTTGCTGCAGGTGGGCTGGCCGTCGACGCCGCTGGCCGTGCGCTGGCGCGACCTGTCGCTCACCGGCCTGAGCCTGTATGTGCCGCAGCCCTTGCCCGCTGGCCAGCGCCTGCGGGTGCTCGACAGTGCGCTCGAACTGGTGGCCGAGGTGGTGGGCTGTCGCCCGCAGGGCCGCCTGCAGGTGGTGCACGCCCGGCTGCTCACGGCGCTGCTGCTACAGGCCACCGGCGTCTTTGTCTCCACCCGCGCCTGAAGGTTGTCGCGCCGCGCCCGAGGCCGTCGCAGCGCCGGCTGTGGCATCATGCCCGCCCCTGACCGGCGGCCGTGCCTGCCGCACCGGCTGCGACCTGAGAGCGAACAACGATGGACCTGAAACTGCCGATCACCATCCACGATGAACTCAATGACGAGGTGATCGAATCCACCGGCGTGCTCGATCTGGCCAGTGGTGAGATCCGCGACGTCAAATATGTCGACTTCGACCCCGAGACCGACGGTTTTCCGGCCGAGGACGAGGACTACGATTTCACCTGCGGCACGCTGAGCAATGGCAGCAAGGACGTCGAGTTCCGCATCGAGGTCGACATCGTCGGCCGAAAGTACTCGATCACGCCCAGCGAGCTGCTGGAACTCAAGGGCCGCGCCGCCAAGCTGTTCTCTGCGCCGCCGGGCGGCCACCCGCCGCCCGAGCCGCCCAAGCCGTTCAAACGCGGCCGTCGGTCCTGAGCGTTTCGGCGGCTGTCATGCCGCTGTCGTCATTCGTTCATAAACTGGGGGGATGACGCCCCCGCCAAACCGGCCCGACCCGTTGCCAGCGCTGCTCAACCGTGAGCGGGCGATCCTGGCCTTCAATCGAAGGGTGCTGGCCCAGGCCCGGCGCGACGACGTGCCGCTGCTCGAGCGGCTGCGCTACATCACCATCGTCTCGTCGAACATGGACGAGTTCTTCGAGGTGCGCTTTGCCGATGCCATCGGCGACATGCGCACGGCGATGCGTGAAACCGACGGCGCCCTCGACCCGCAGCGAGATGATCTGCGTGCGGTGGCCGCCGAGGCCCATGCGCTGATCGACCAGAAGTACACCATCTTCAATGACGAGGTGATGCCAGCCCTGCAGCGTTGCGGCATCCTCATCATCAACCATGCCGAGCGCAATGCCGAGCAGCGCGCCTGGGTGGCACGCTTCTTCGAGCGCGAGGTGCAGCCGCTGCTGCTGCCGGTGGGGCTGGACCCGGCGCATCCGTTTCCGCTGGTGGCCAACAAGAGCCTGAACTTCATCGTTCACCTCGGCGGCCGCGATGCTTTCGGCCGCGACAACTCCATCGCCATCGTCAAAGTGCCGCGCACGCTGCCGCGGGTGATCAAGCTGCCGGCCGAGCTCAGCGCGCCCGGCACCCAGGGTTTTGTGCTGCTGACCAGCGTGATCCGTGCGCACTTGCAAGAGCTGTTCGGCGGCCGACCGGTGGAATCGTTCTCGCAGTTCCGCGTCACCCGCGATTCCGACATCGGTCTTGACGACGTCGACGTGGCCAATCTGCGCCATGCGTTGCGCAGCGGCCTGACCACCCGCCACTTCGGCGAGGCGATCCGGCTCGAGGTGGTGGCCAGCTGCCCCGAGCCGTTGTGGCGGCTGCTGCTCGACCAGTTTGACCTGCCGCAGGCCGCGCTGTACCTGGTCAATGGCCCGGTCAACCTGGTGCGCTTGAACCAGCTGATCGACCAGGCCGATGCGCCGACGTTGCGCTTTACGCCGCTGCTGCCGTCCTGGCCCGAGGCCGAACTGCCACGTGAGGGGTCGATCCTGGCGCGGCTGCTGCAGGGCGATGTGCTGCTGCATCATCCGTTCCAGAGCTTCGACGTGGTGGTGGAGTTTCTGCGCGAGGCGGTGTTCGACCCAGCGGTGCTGGCGATCAAGCAGACGATCTACCGCACCGGTAGCCAGTCGGTGCTGATGGAGTTGCTGATCGAGGCCGCGCGCCGCGGCAAGGAGGTCTGCGTGGTGGTTGAACTCAAGGCCCGCTTCGACGAGGAGGCCAATATCAACTGGGCCGAGCGGCTGGAGGCGGTGGGCGCGCAGGTGGTCTACGGCATCGTCGGGTTCAAGACCCATGCCAAGCTGCTGCTGGTGACCCGGCGCGAGACCAACCGCCGCGGCCTGCCGCTGCTGCGCCGTTATGCGCACCTGTCCACCGGCAATTACAACCCGGGCACGGCGCGGCTGTACACCGATGTGGGCATGCTCACCGCCGATGCGCTGCTCACTGCCGATGCCGACGCGGTGTTCCACCAACTCGCCAGCCTGACCAAGCTGCGCACGCCGCGCCACCTGTTGACCGCGCCGTTTGCACTGCACCGTCGGCTGATGGCTCATGTTCAGCAGGTGACGGAGGCCGCGCACGCCGGCCGGCCGGCGCGCATCGTCGCCAAGGTCAATGCGCTGACCGAGCCGGCGATGATCGAGGCGCTGGTGCGCGCGGCCCAGGCCGGCGCACGCATTGACCTCATCGTGCGCGGTGCATGCATGTTGCCGCCGGGCATTCCCGGTGTGACCGACCGCATCCGCGTGCGCTCGGTGGTGGGCCGTTTCCTGGAGCACACCCGCGTCAGCTACTTCCGTTGGGGCGAAGACGAGGCCGACGAGGCGCTGTACCTGTCATCGGCCGACTGGATGGGCCGCAACATGTTCCGCCGCATCGAGATTGCCTGGCCAGTGCGCGACGCGCGCTTGCGCCAGCGGGTGATCGACGAATGCCTGGTGCCCTATCTGCACGACCAGCGCGATACCTGGGTGCAGGACAGCGAAGGCCATTACCAGCGGCTGTCCGAGAGCGGCGTCAGTGCCCAGGCGGCGCTGGCCGAGCGCTACATGCGGTCTGTCTGAGGCTGACGGCCATGGACTTGATCCTCTGGCGCCATGCCGAAGCACGCGAGCTGCCGCCGGAGCAGAGCAGCTTCGAAGATGACCTGGCGCGGCCGCTGACACCGCGGGGTGAGAAGCAGGCGCGACGCATGGCCGAATGGCTCAACCAGTTCCTGCCCGAGACCACGCGCATTCTGGTCAGCCCGGCGCTGCGCACGCGGCAGACCGCCCAGGCGCTGGAGCGCAAGTTCCGGGTGGTTGATGGCTTGTTGCCGGGCACCTCCCATGCCGCGGCGCTGGAGGCGGCCCGCTGGCCCGAGCGCCGCGAACCGGTGCTGCTGGTCGGCCACCAACCCATGCTGGGCTGGCTGGCGGCCAGCCTGATGGCCGGCCCCGCGGCGCTGCAGGGCCAGCCGTGGACCATCCGCAAGGGGGCGGTCTGGTGGCTGCGCCACCGTGAGCGCGAGGCCGGCAGCGAGGTGCTGCTGGTGGCGGTGCGCACGCCCGACAAGCTGTAGCCGCAGCGCACAGCGCAGGCTGCGCCTCAGTCGGCCTCAAGTTCCAGCCGCGGCATGCCCTGCTTCGACCAGGTCTCGACCTCCTCGCGCAGCAGGTGCAGGGTGCGCAAGTGGCTGTCGGCCCAGCCGCGGCGAGTGCTCAGCTGCGCGGTCTTGCCGACACGCCGCAGCCGCAGGGCCTTGGCATCGATCAGGCCGCGTGCATGGCACTTGATCACCGCCAGCCGCAGTGCCAGCACCTGCCAGGCAAAACGCTCACTGGACAACTGGGCCTCGATCTTGCGCAGGCCACCACGCTGGCCCAACACGAGGTCGGCCATGCGCCGCTGCTGGCTTTGCGAGAAGCCGGGCGCATCGACATGGCCCAGCAGGTAGGCGCTGTGGCGGTGGTGGTCGTGGTGCGACACCATCAGCCCCAGTTCATGCAGGTCGCAGGCCCAGCCCAGCTCCAGCAGCGTCTCGCCGCCTTCGTCCTCGGTCAGGTCAGGCACGGCGCCACGCAGCAGCGCGGTGGCCACCGCGCGCACCCGTGCTGCCTGTGCGGCATCAACGCCGAAGCGCGCCTGCAGCGCGGCCACCGACTGGTCGCGCAGGTCGCCGCCACTGTCATGGCGACGCGCCATCTGGCGCTCATGCAGGTCTATCACCACGCCTTGACGCAACGCGCCTTTGGCCGGCCGCAGCGCGCCAATGCCGAAGTGGGTGGCCAGCGTGTAGAGCAAGGCCAGGCCGCCGCCGATGATGGCCTTGCGGTCCTCGCGCAGCGACGGCAGATTCAGGTGTTCGGTGGAGCCGGCTTCCAGGCAACGCGCAATGCACCAGCGCAAGCCCTCGGGCGTGATCGTGCCGTCGCTGATGTCCGCGGCCTGCAGGATCTGCGAGACCGCGCCGGCGGTGCCCGACGAGCCCAGCGCCTCGCGCCAGAGCTGCGGTGCAAACATCGTCAGCGCCTCCTCGAGTTCGGCGCCGGCGGCCACCTGGGCATCGCGAAAGGCCTGCTCGGTGAAGCGCCCGTCGGCAAACCAGCGCATCGACAGGCTGACGCTGCCGACCTTGAACGACTCTACCGCCATCGGCAACCGGCCCTGGCCGAGGATCATCTCGGTGCTGCGTCCGCCGATGTCGATCACCAGGCGTGATGCATCGCCGGGCTGCAGAAACGACACGCCGGCATAGATCAGCCGGGCCTCCTCGCGGCCGGATATCACCTCCACCGGAAAGCCCAGCGCCGCCTCGGCGCGCACCAGAAAAGCGTCGCGGTTGCGCGCCTCGCGCAGTGTCTGCGTGGCCACCGCCCGCACCTGCGTGGCATCAAAGCCCTGCAGCCGCACTGCAAACCGCTTCAGGCAGTCCAACCCGCGCTGCGCCGCGGACTCGGTGAGGTAGCCGTTGGCGTCCAGGCCGCCGCCCAGTCGCACGGTTTCCTTCAGGTAGGCAATGCGGCGGTAGCGGCCATGCTGCAACTGCGCCAGCTCAAGCCGGAAGCTATTCGAACCGATGTCGATCGCGGCCAGCGGGGCAGCGGCGGGATGAGGGCGTGACAGCATGATGGACGTCCATGCTACCGGCAATCCGGCGGCGGCCGGAGCGGCGATGCCGCTCTTCCTAGAATGCAGGTCAGCCCATGTCGGCGTAGCCTTTTCTGTGGAGTGACCATGTCGCGTGAAGACTTTGACAGCCTGACCCCCAGCCGCGCCTTCAGCCGGCGCGATTTTGTCCGCACCTCGGTGGGCTCGGGCTTTGCCGCAGCCGTGCTGCCGGTAATGGCGCAGACGGTGGTCAAGACCGATGCCGACGACCTGCTGGCCGGCGAGGTGATGATTCCGGTCGGCGACTTCAAGATGCCGGCCTACCGTGCTGCGCCAGCTGGCAAGCCGAATGCGCCGGTGGTGCTGGTGATCAGCGAGATCTTTGGCGTACACGAGTACATCGCCGACGTGACCCGGCGCTTTGCCAAGGCGGGCTACTTTGCGATCGCTCCCGAGCTGTTCGTGCGCCAGGGTGATGCCGCCTCCTATGGCGAGATCGCCAAGCTGATTGCCGAGGTCATCAACAAGGTGCCCGATGCCCAGGTGATGGGCGACCTCGATGCCACCCTGGCCTGGGCCAAGGGGCAGGGCGCCGATACCGGCAAGACAGCCATCACCGGTTTCTGTTGGGGCGGCCGCATCACCTGGCTGTACGCCGCGCACAACCCGGCGCTCAAGGCCGGCGTGGCCTGGTACGGCCGGCTGGTGGGCAATGCCTCGGCGCTGCAGCCGGCGCACCCGGTGGATCTGGCGGGCAAACTCAACGCCCCGGTGCTAGGCCTGTACGGCGGGCAGGACAGTGGCATCCCGCTTGACACGGTGGATAAGATGAAATCTGCGCTGGCGGCTGGATCAGCGGCTGCGAGGCAGTCGGCGTTCGTGGTCTACCCCGATGCGCCGCATGCCTTTCATGCTGATTACCGGCCCAGTTTCCGCAAGGATGCCGCCGAGGACGGCTGGCGGCGTTGCCTGGCCTGGTTCAAGGCCCAGGGCGTGGTCTGAAGCGGCGCTTGCCAGCACACCGCGCCCTTTTGGCGCGGTTCTTATTTGAGTGAACGGATCGATGACCCTGCTCTACATCGTGTTGGCCACCCTGGCTGGCGGTCTGCTGTCGGTGCTGATCGCCGCGTCGCTGACACTGGCGCTGCTGGGCCGCCTGGTCAAGCACCTGGTCAGCTTGTCGGTGGGTGTGCTGCTGGGCACGGCGCTGCTGCATGTGCTGCCTGAGGCCTTTGAGAGCCAGGTTGAGCCGCACCGCCTGTTTGCCACGCTGCTGGCCGGGCTGCTGTTTTTCTTCCTGCTGGAGAAGGCCGAGTTGTACCGGCACGGTCACCACCACGAGGGCGACGATCCGCACCACCACCACCACCATGGCTTTGACGCCGAGCAGGCCGGCCGCGGTGGCTGGAGCGTGCTGGTGGGCGACAGCATCCACAACTTCTGCGACGGCGTCATCATCGCCGCCGCCTTTCTGGCCGATACGCAACTGGGCGTCGTCACCGCGCTGGCCATCATTGCCCACGAGATCCCGCAAGAGGTGGGCGACTACATCGTGCTGCTGAACGCCGGCTTCAGCCGCGGCAAGGCCTTGCTCTACAACGCCTTGTCGGGCCTGGCTGCGGTGGTTGGCGGGGTACTGGGCTACTTCGTCGTCGGACCCTGGGAAGCGCTGTTTCCCTACCTGCTGGTGGCCGCCAGCAGCAGCTTTGTCTACGTGGCGGTGGCAGACCTGCTGCCGCAACTGCAGCGCCGCCTGCCGCTGCGTTCGACGCTGGCGCAGATCGGCTGGATCGGCGGCGGCCTGATGACGGTGATCCTGATCAAGAGCTTGCAGGGCGGGCACTGAAACGCAAAGCGGCACCCGAGGGCGCCGCTACAAGTCGACCGGCAGACGGGCGCCGTCAGCGCACCACCAGCACCGGCAGCGGGCTGTGTGTCAGCACCTTGTTGGTTTCGCTGCCGATCAGCAGGGCGGCCATGCCCTTGCGGCCATGCGAGGCCATCACGATGACGTCACAATTCTTCTGTTTGGCAGCGTCGAGAATCGCCTCCCAGGGATGCATGGCTTCGACGGTGGCGCCTTCGCAACTCACGCCGCCGGCCTTGGCGGCCTCCATCACCTGCTTGACGCGGCCGGCCGCAATGCGCTGCTGTGCGTCGTAAAACTCCTGCGGCGGCACCGGCTGCATCTCCGAAATGGCGCTGTAGGGGAAGGGCTCCTTGACACTGAGCGTGACCAGCGAGGCGCCGCACAGCTTGGCCAGCGAGACGGCAGTGCCGACGGCCTTGTCCGTGATCTCGGAACCATCAGTGGGAACCAGGATGCGCTTGTACATGGTGGACTCCTTTGCTTGAGGTCTGAATTGCCGTTTCCGGCACTGCGCACAGTGTGCGCCCTTGCTGCGCCATCATCTTGACGAGCATCAATTCATGCTGATGACCCGCTTCGCGCAAGCGCGGTTCCGGCGCCGACTTTGCGTGCCTTCGCCTGGCCGGTGCAGGTGAAGCACTTCCCGTTTTCAAGCGGGCCACGATTTGTCAAGGC
>JBBQZM010000118.1:0-11383 GCA_038207685.1 Burkholderiales bacterium | reverse complement strand
GGGGAACACCATGCTTTCGAACCCTGCCAGCAAGTACCGCGCCTTCCCGCCCGTCAAGTTGCACGATCGCACCTGGCCCGACGCCGTGCTGACGCGCGCACCGATCTGGTTGTCCACCGACCTGCGCGATGGCAACCAGGCTCTGATCGAGCCGATGGACCCGGATCGCAAGCTGCGCATGTTCCAGACCCTGGTCGAAATCGGCTTCAAGGAAATCGAGGTAGGGTTCCCTTCGGCATCGCAAGCCGATTTCGATTTCGTGCGCATGCTGATCGAGTGCCACCTGATTCCCGCTGACGTGACGATCCAGGCGCTTACGCAGGCGCGCGAACCGCTGATCCGCCAGACCTTCGCCGCGCTCGAAGGCGCTCCGCGCGCGATCGTTCATCTCTACAACGCGGTTGCCCCCGTGATGCGGCGCGTGGTGCTCGGCCTGGATGAAGATGGCGTGGTCGACCTGGCGACTACGCACGTCCGAATGGTCCGCGAAATGGCCGAAGAGCGGCCGAGTACCGAATGGATACTCGAGTATTCACCCGAGATGTTTTCGGGCACCGAGCTCGCGTTCAGCAAACGCGTCGTCGATGCGGTCACCGACGCGTGGGGCGCAACGCGCGAGCGCAAGGTTATCGTCAACCTGCCGTCGACGGTGGAGCACAGCACGCCCAACATCTTTGCCGACATGGTCGAGTGGATGCACCGCCACCTCGAGCGGCGTGACGCGATCGTGCTGTCGATTCACCCGCACAACGACCGTGGCACCGGCACCGCAGCGGCCGAGCTGGCGATGATGGCCGGCGGCGACCGCATCGAGGGCTGCCTGTTCGGCAACGGCGAGCGCACCGGCAATGTCGACGTGGTGAATCTGGCGCTGAACCTCTACACCCAGGGTGTGCACCCCGGGTTGGACTTCAGCGACATCGACGACATCCGCCGCATCGTCGAGCACTGCAACCAGTTGCCGGTGCATCCGCGCCATCCTTATGTGGGCGATCTGGTCTATACCTCGTTCTCTGGCTCGCACCAGGATGCGATCAAGAAGGCCTTTGCTGCCCGGCGCGAGAGCGACATCTGGGACATGCCCTATCTGCCAATCGACCCCAAGGATCTGGGCCGCAGTTACGACGCGGTGATCCGCGTCAACAGCCAGTCGGGCAAGGGCGGCATCTCCTACCTGCTCGAACACGACTACGGGCTGGCGTTGCCGCGGCGCCTGCAGATCGAGTTCTCGTCGTCGGTGCAGGCGGTGATGGATGTGCAGGGCAAGGAGCTGAGCGCTGCCGACATCTGGTCGCTGTTTGCCGAGGCCTACCGCCTCACCGGCGACGAGGTGTGGATCGACGAGCAGCACATCAATGAGGGCCCCGATGGCCGAGTGCGCCTGCAGGCCCGCCTGGGCTTCGATGGTCGCACGTTGGCGGTGCAAGGCGAGGGCCGCGGCCCGGTCGAAGCCTTTGTCGATGGCCTGCAACGTGCGACCGGCGTGACGCTGTCGGTGCTCGACTTCCACGAGCATGCGATCAACCAGGGTGCCCAGGCGCGTGGCGCCGGCGCCCAGGCCTGCGCAGCCGCCTACCTGGAACTGCGTGTCGCCGATACTCATACCCTGTTTGGCGTGGGCATTGACGGCAACATCGTCACCGCGTCGATGAAGGCGGTGGTGTCGGGCCTGCTGCGCAGCGGCGCGGCGCCGGCCGCCTCCGGCCACCGCGACACCACCCCAACCACCCCCACCACCGCCTGAGCCTCAAGGAGCACGACCATGGCCGACAAGCTGATCATCTTCGACACCACCTTGCGCGACGGCGAGCAATCGCCCGGCGCCTCGATGACACGCGACGAGAAACTGCGCATCGCGCGGCAGCTCGAGCGGCTGAAGGTGGACGTCATCGAGGCCGGCTTTGCCGCCTCGAGCAACGGCGACTTTGAATGCGTCAAGGCCATCGCCAGCCATGTGCGCGAGTCCATCATCTGCTCGCTGGCGCGGGCCAATGACCGCGACATCGCACGCGCCGCCGAGGCGCTGGCCGGTGCGCAACGTTCGCGCATCCACACCTTCATCGCCACCAGCGCGCTGCACATGGACAAGAAGCTGCGCATGACACCTGACCAGGTGTTCGAGCAGGCCAAGCTGTCTGTGCGTTTTGCCCGCAACCTGTGTGACGACATCGAGTTCAGCCCGGAGGACGGCTACCGCTCGGATCCCGACTTCCTCTGCCGCGTGCTCGAGGCGGCGATCCATGAAGGTGCGACCACGCTGAACATCCCCGACACCGTGGGTTACGCGATTCCCGAGTTGTACGGTGAGTTCATCCGCAACCTGCGTGAGCGTATTCCGAACAGCGACAAGGCGGTGTGGAGCGTGCATTGCCACAACGACCTCGGTCTGGCGGTGGCCAACTCGCTGGCCGGCGTGATGATTGGCGGCGCGCGGCAGGTGGAGTGCACCATCAACGGCCTGGGCGAGCGCGCCGGCAACTGCTCGCTCGAGGAAATCGTGATGGCGGTGAAGACCCGCCGCGACTACTTCAAGCTCGATCTCGGCATCGATGCCAGCCAGATCGTGGCGGCCTCGCGCATGGTCAGCCAGACCACTGGCTTCGTGGTGCAGCCTAACAAGGCGGTGGTGGGCGCCAATGCCTTTGCGCACGCCAGCGGCATCCACCAGGACGGCGTGCTCAAGGCCCGCGACACCTACGAGATCATGCGCGCCGAGGACGTGGGCTGGGCCGCCAACAAGATCGTGCTGGGCAAGCTGTCGGGGCGCAACGCCTTCAAGGCCCGGTTGCAGGAACTCGGCATCGACCTGGAAAGCGAGGGCGAGATCAATGCCGCCTTCGCCCGCTTCAAGGACCTGGCCGACCGCAAGGCCGAGATCTTCGACGAGGACATCATTGCCCTGGTGGGCGACGAAAGCGTGACACGCGAGCACGAGTTCTACCGGCTTGTGTCGCTGAGCCAGCGCTCCGAGACCGGTGAGCGGCCGCAGGCCAAGGTGGTGTTTGCCATGGGCGAGGTAGAGCACAGCGCCGAGAGCGACGGCAATGGCCCGGTGGATGCCAGCCTGAAGGCGATCGAGTCCAAGGTGGAAAGTGGCGCCGAATTGGTGTTGTATTCGGTCAATGCGATCACCAGCGGCAGCACAGAATCGCAGGGCGAAGTGACAGTGCGGCTGCAACATGGCGGCCGGGTGGTCAATGGCGTGGGGGCCGATCCCGATATCGTGGTGGCCTCGGCCAAAGCCTATCTGGCGGCGCTCAACAAGCTGCACTCGAACGTCGATCGCGTAGCCGCTCAAGGATGACCCGCGGTACTTGAGGAAACAGCTGCAAGTTTTTGATCTTGCGCGAGTTTTTTCAAAGACCTACACTCGAGCGCCGCTGTTGCCCTTTGCCTGCCAGGACCGCCATGAAACTGACCCTGCCGTTGTTGCTGTTGAGCTTTGTCCTCACGTTCGGCGGCGCGGCATCGGTGCAGGCCGCTCAGGCTGATCGCGGCGCCAGCAGCGCCAAGTCCAGCAAAGCCAGCAAAGCCAGCGACAAGGCGCGCGTCAAGCAACGCGCTGTGGCCGTGCGCAGCAGCCAGACGCGCCGCGTGGCGTTGCAGGCGGCTGCACCGGCGCGGGCCAGCTTTGGCCAGTTGCAGGGCCTGCACGCCGGCAATGACCCGCTGGACCTGAAATCCAGCGTCGCGCTGGTGATCGACCAGGACACCAACGAAGTGCTGTTCAGCAAGAACCCCGAAGCTGTGCTGCCGATCGCCTCGATCACCAAGCTGATGACCGGCCTGGTGATCAGCGAGACCAGCTTGGCGATGGATGAAGTGTTGACCATTACCCAGGACGACATCGACACCGAAAAGGGCAGCACTTCGCGGCTGGCCGTTGGCACCCGGCTGACCCGCGGCGAGATGATGCACCTGGCCTTGATGTCGTCGGAGAACCGTGCAGCCAACGCGCTGGGCCGCCATTTCCCGGGTGGGCTCGACCAGTTCGTGGCCGCAATGAACCGCAAGGCGGCGGCGTTGGGCATGCGCGATACGCACTACGTCGAGCCGACGGGGCTGTCGAGCAAGAACCAGTCGAGCGCGCAGGACCTGGCGGTGCTGGTGCGTGCGGCCCACAAGGTGCCGCTGCTGCGTGAACTGTCTACCTCGCAGGAGGCGGCTGTGGCGGTGGGCAAACGCACGCTGCAGTTCCGCAACACCAATGGCCTGGTGCGCAGCCCCAACTGGGACATCGGCCTGCAGAAAACCGGCTACATCACCGAAGCCGGCCGCTGCGTGGTGATGCAGGCCGAGTTGGCCGGCCGCAAGCTGATCATGGTGTTGCTCGATTCGGCCGGCAAGTATTCGCGCATCGGTGACGCCGAGCGCCTGCGCACCTGGTTGCGCAGTAGCGTGCACTGAGTTGCACCAGCTTGTCGGCGCAGCCGGCAACGATCAGTGAACGCTTCGGTGAGCGCTTCATTGCGCGATTTGGCGCGGGCGATGGCCCAGCGCAATCGAAATCTGCGCTGCCGTGGTGCGCACACGTTCGACCCACGATTCCTCCAGTCGATCGGCCGGCGCCGACACTGACAGCCCCGCTACCAGCGTGCCTTGGTCGTCGAAGATGCCGGCCGCGATGCAGCGCACGCCAAGCTCAAGTTCCTCGTTGTCGCGCGACATTGCGGTCTGGCGCACCAGCGCCAGTTCACGCTCCAGACCCGCCAGGTCGGTGATGCTGTTGCGCGTGTGGCCTGACAGGCCAGTGCGGGAGGCATAGGCGCGCACCCGCTGCGGGTCTTCATGCGCCAGGAACAGCTTGCCCACTGAAGTGAGGTGCAGCGGCGCACGGCCGCCGACGGCGCGCACCACCTGCATGCCCGAGCGCTCGCTGTAGGTACGCTCGATGTAGACGATCTCGTCGCCCTGGCGCACCGACAGGTTGACCGGCTGGTGGGTCAGCTTGTGCAGTTCGCGCATCGGGCCGATCGCCGCCTCGCGCACATCCAGCCGCGCCTTCACCAGGTTGCCCAGTTCGAGCAGGCGCATGCCCAGCCGGTAGCTGCCGGCCTCAGGCCGATCGACATAGTTGCCGATCGCCAGGTCATTGAGGATGCGGTGGGCAGTGGACGGATGCAGACCGGTGGTCTCGCTGAGCACTTTCAGTGACACCGGATCCTGCTGCGCAGCCAGCGCGTCGAGCAGCGAGAACATGCGATCCAGCACCTGGATCACGGGTTTCTGGCCTTCTTTCTTGGTCGTCATGGCATATCCTGAAGTCTTGGCCATTTTGCATGGCGAAACGTCGGTCGGCATGGCGGTATTTTTGGGCCAATGTTCAAGGCTTGCACAAGCGGTCGGCGGCTGCCAGACCGCTGCGCACCGCGCCCTCCAGCGTGGCGGGGTAGGGCCCGGCGATGGCATCCCCTGCGGCCACCAGACCAGGCGCGATGTCGGCCGCCGGCCGAACCAGCCCGGGGGTACAGGCAAAAGTGGCCCGCCGCTCGGCGGCCAGATGCACCAGCACCTGGTCATCCGGGCCGGCAAACGACCCCGGGAAAGCGCTTCGGGCCTGCGCCAACAAGGTTTGGCCGCAGGCCGCAAGCCCTGCTTCAAGCGCCGACGCCGCGCCACTGGCCACCAGTGTCCACAAGCCGCGCGAGGCGGCGTCGCCGTGCAGGCGCTCCAGGTCGAATGCGAACTGTGCTGGCGCCTGCGGGCCGGCGGCCAGCGCCAGCATGGGCAGGTCGGTTCGCAGCGCCTCATCGCGCAGCCAGGCGGTGACGATGGGCTCATGGCGCACCGCCGCGGCCTGCGCGGCCCAAGCGGGTGCGATGGGGGTGGTCAGGCGCGCCGCTTCAGTCAGCGAACTGGCCAGCACCACGGCATCGAAGGTCTGGCCGTCAACCTGCCAGCCTGCGCCGTTGGGCGCGGCGGCGAGTTGCAACACGCGGTGCCCGGTTCGGCAATCGGCGCCGGCGGCCTGCAGCCAGCGCCAGGCCGGCTCGGGCAACAAGGCGGACAGCGGCGCACGGGGCAGCAGCAGATCGGCGCTGCCGGGGCCGCTGAACAGGGCATCCTGCAGCACGCGCAGAAACACCTGCGCGCTGGCCTGGTGCATGGGCGTGTTCAGCGCCGCCAGACACAGCGCCTCGATCAACTCGAGGCGCACCGGCTCGGGCAGTCGGCTGACGAGTTGGTCCACGCTCAACCCGGGTGCGCAGCGGAAACGTCGCAGCCCCCAGCCGGCGGCCGCGCGCAGCAGCGCCATCCGATCGGCCAGCGGCCAGTGCCGGGCCGCCAGCGTCGCCCGTACAAAGGCCGCCACCGGTGGGCCCGGCGGCAGGCGCAGGCCGCGGCCCGCGGGATCAACGAGTGCCAGCGGGCTGCGATGCAGCAGGCGGTCGGGGTCGGCCCCGACACGGCGCATCAGGTCCAGTGTGGCGCGGTAGGCGCCGATCAGGATGTGCTGGCCGTTGTCGAACTCGCCTTGCGCGGTTTGTACACGCCGCGCCCGGCCGCCAGGCGTGGCGGCCAGCTCGAACAGGCTGACCCGTGCGCCACGCTGCACCGCCTGCACCGCCGCAGCCAGCCCGGCCCAGCCGGCGCCGATCACCGCGATGCGCGGCGCGGCGGCGCACGCGCTCACCGCCCGCGCAGACACCTGGCTGGCGCGGCTCACCGCCCGCGCAGACACTTGGCTGGCACGGCTCACCGCCCGCGCCAGTGGGTCATCAGCGCGATCCACAGCTTGCGCAGCGGCGTCAGCGAGGTGCGCTGGTGCAGCACCCGGAAGCCGTCAGCCTCGATCTCGCGCAACAGGCTGCGGTAGATGTTGGCCATCATCAGGCCGGGCTTTTGGGCCTGGCGATCGGTCTCGGGCAGCAGCGCCAGCGCCTCGTCGTAGGTGGCCTGGGCGCGCTCGGCCTGGAAGCGCATCAGCGCGCTGAAACGCTCGCTGTAGCCCCAGGGTGACTCGCGCTTGAGCAGTTCGTGCGCCTTGACATCGAAGCGCTGCAGTTCCGACATCGGCAGGTAGATGCGGCCGCGGCGGGCATCGTCGCCGACATCACGGATGATGTTGGTCAGCTGCAATGCTCGCCCCAGCCGGTGTGCATAGTCGATGGTCTGCGCATGGGTATGTCCAAAGATGCGGGCCGCCACCTCGCCGACCACGCCGGCTACCAGGTGGCAGTAGGTCAGCAGCGCGGGCAGGTCGAGGTAGCGGGTCTGCGCCAGATCCATGCGGCAGCCCTCGATCACGGCGCTGAGGTGCTCGGCGGTGATGCCGTAGGCGGCGGTGTGCGGCATCAAAGCCTGGGTGACCGGATGGCTTGGCTGGCCGGCAAAGGCGCGCTGCACCTCCTGCTGCCACCAGGCCAGTTTGGAGGCGGCCACGCTGACGTCGCGCATCTCGTCGACCACGTCGTCAACCTCCCGGCAGAAGGCATAAAAGGCGGTGATCGCGGCACGGCGCGGCGGCGGCAAGAAGAGGAAGGCGTAATAAAAGGACGAGCCACTGCCCGCCGCCTTGTCCTGCACATACTGCTGCGGCGTCATCGGCGGGCGGCTCCGCGCAGTGTGAAGCCCGGCGTAGGGCAACTCGGCCGCATGCGCCATGCACGCCACAGCATCAGGGGCAGATCGATGGTGCGCAGCACGGGGCGCTGTTGAAGGGTGCGGTACTGCATGGCCGCGATTCTCTCAAGGATGCGCAGCCCGCCTTGCACCACCAGCCGCAATTCCCAGCCCAGGCGACCCGGCACCTGCAGCGCCAGCGGTGCGCCCTGCTGCATCAGACTGGCCGCCCAGGCGCAGAGTTCGGCCATCAAGCCTTCGCTGGCGGCTGAGTCGGACTGCTGCGCCAGCTTGTCCAGCGTCAGGCCATGGGCGAGCGCATCGGCCTCGCACACGTAGTGCCGGCCGCGCGGCAGGTCGACGCTGGGGTCCTGCCAGAAGTTGATCAGTTGCAAGGCGGTGCAGATCGCGTCCGAGCGGGTCAGCGCATCAGGATCCTGTACCCCTGCCATGTGCAGCAGTAAACGGCCCACCGGATTGGCCGATAGCCGGCAGTAGTCGAGCAGGGCGGCCCGGTCGGCATAGCGCGGGTTGCCGGTGTCCTGCACAAAGGCGTCGAGCAGATCGTGCAGCAGTTGCGGCGGCAGTTGGTGGCGCCGAACGGCCGCGCCCAGCGCCTCGAACAGGCCGGCCCAGGGCCCCAAAACCGGTAGGCCCTGCAAGGTGTCGTCCAGCGCCTGGCGGAACAGCGCCAGGCTTTGGCGGCGCACGTCGGCGCTGGCCTCACCCTCGTCGGCGATGTCATCTGCGGTGCGGGCGTAGTGGTAGATCGCCGTCACGCCTGCCCGCATCTGGGGCGGACACAGCAGGCTGGCCACGGGAAAATTTTCGTAATGGTCGACGCTCACCCGCTGATTGTCGGTGCCGGGGCGGGCCGATCTCTCGCTTGCAGCCACCGACGTCTTTTCAAGACCCCGTTCGGTGAGGGTGCTTTGACAGCCGACAAGCAGGTGGCTACATTACTGACCGATGGGTCAGTAGCGTGGTGTGCGGCGACCCCTTTCCGTCTTAGAAGATCTTTCCGATATGCGCCCCTTTGTGCTGCCCCTGTTGATCCTGCCCTTGCTGCTGGCCTGCCAGGAGGCGCCGACGGTGTCCGATCCGGTGCGAGCAGTGCGGACCCTGAAGGTGCAGTCCGGCAGCGTCGCGACGCAGCATGAATACGCCGCCGAGGTGCGGGCGCGAGTCGAATCGCGGCTGGGCTTCCGGGTCAGTGGCAAGTTGTTGCAGCGCCAGGTCGGGCTCGGCGACGCGGTCAAGGCCGGACAGCCGCTGGCCAGGCTGGACGCCGGCGACTTGTTGCTGGCCCAGGACGCTGCGCGGGCCGGTCTGCGTGCGGCACAGGCTCAGCTGGCACTGAGCGATGCCGAGTTCAAGCGTTATCAGGAGCTGCGTGCCCAGGGCTTCATCAGCGGGTTGGAACTTGAGCGCCGGGAAACCGCACTCAAGGCCGCCCGCAGCCAGGCCGAACAGGCTGCGGCACAGGCCGGTGTGCAGGCCAACCAGGCCGGCTATGCGCTGCTGACTGCCGATGCCCCTGGCGTGGTGACGGCGGTCGAGGCCGAGCCCGGCATGGTGCTGGTCGCCGGCGCGACGGTGATCCGCCTGGCGCATGACGGCCCGCGCGATGCGGTGTTCAGCGTGCCCGAGGACCAGTCGGCGGCATTGCGTGCGCTGATCGGCCAGCGCGGCGCTCTCAAGCTGCGCCCCTGGGGCGATGCCCAGGCGCTGCTGCCGGCCACGGTGCGCGAGGTGGCGGCGGCGGCCGACCCGATGACCCGCACCTTCCTGGTCAAGGCCGACATCGGCCAGACCACGCTGCGCCTGGGCCAGACGGCCACGGTGCTGCTGGAGACCCCGGCGCACGGCGGCGCCATCAAGTTGCCGCTGACCGCGGTCTTTGAGCAAGGCGGCCATGCCAATGTCTGGCTGGTGGAGGCCGCCACGATGCAGGTGCGTCTGCAGCCCATCGCCGTGGCTGGCGCCGACGGCAATCAGGTGGTGGTGGCGGGCGGTCTGAGCCCGGACCAGGCGGTGGTGATCGCCGGCGTGCACACGCTGACGTCGGGCCAGCGTGTGCGCTGGTACGCCGAGCCCGGAGTTGCGCCGCCGGCCGCCACCGCGTCAGCCGCGCGCTGATCCACGTCGACTTTTTGCCAGGCTCAGCGCATGAACACGCCTCCGCCATCCGGCGAGACCGGCTCGCGTTTCAACATTTCGCGCTGGGCGCTGGACCATGCCCCGCTGACCCGCTACCTGATGGTGGTGCTGATGGTGCTGGGCGTGGCCGCGTACTTCCAGCTCGGCCAGGACGAAGACCCGCCCTTCACCTTCCGCGTCATGGTGGTGCAGGCCTTCTGGCCCGGCGCCAGTGCGCAGCAGATGGCCGAGCAGGTGACCGACAAGATCGAGCGCACGCTGCAGGAGGTGCCCCATGCCGACGTCATCCGCAGCTACACCAAGCCGGGGGAGTCACTGACCCTGCTTGAGCTGAAAGACAGTGCGCCGCCCAAGGACGTGCCGGCCAGCTGGTACCAGGTGCGAAAGCGCATCGGCGACATGCGCAGCAGCTTGCCGCAGGGCGTCATCGGGCCGGTGTTCAATGATGATTTTGGCGATGTCTACGGCTCGATCTTCGCGCTGGCGGCCGACGGTTTCAGTGACGAAGAGTTGCGTGTCTTCGCCGAGGACCTGCGCACCCAGCTGCTGAGCGTGCCCGACGTGGCCAAGGTGGAGCTGTTCGGCGTCCAACCCGAGAAGCTTTACGTCGAGATCTCACACAGGCGGCTGGCCCAGCTGGGGCTGGACATGAACCAGGTGCTGGCGCAGCTGGCCGCCCAGAACGCCGTGGAGGGCGCCGGGGTGCTGGATGCCGGCAGCCAGAACCTGCAGGTGCGCGTGGCGGGCGCTTTCACGTCGGTGGACGACTTGCGCCGCCTGCCGATCCGCGCGCTGAACCCGGCCACCGGCACCGCCAGCCAGCTGCAGCTGGCCGACATCGCCGAGATCCGGCGCACCACCATCGATCCACCGGCCGTCAAGGTGCGCCACCAGGGCCAGGCGGTGATCGCGCTGGGTGTATCCATGGCCAAGGGCGGTGACATCGTGGCGCTGGGCGGCGCACTGTCGCAGCGGGTATCGGCGATTCAGGCCGGGCTGCCGGCCGGCATCACGCTGTCGCGGGTGCAAGACCAGCCGGCCGCCGTAAAGCGCTCGGTGGGCGAGTTCGTCAAGGTGCTGATCGAGGCGGTGGTGGTGGTGCTGCTGGTCAGCTTCATCAGCCTGGGGCTGCACACCAAGCCGCTGCGTATCGACATCTGGCCCGGCATGGTGGTGGGCATCACCATCCCGCTGGTGCTGGCCATCACCTTCATCACCATGTTTTATTGGGGCGTGGGCCTGCACAAGATCTCGCTGGGCTCGCTGATCATCGCGCTGGGCCTGCTGGTCGACGACGCCATCATCGCGGTGGAGATGATGGTGCGCAAGATGGAAGAGGGCTACGACAAGAAGCGCGCCGCCACCTTCGCCTACGAGTTGACGTCGATGCCCATGCTCACCGGCACGCTGATCACTGCGGCAGGCTTTCTGCCCATCGGCATCGCCAACTCGGTGACCGGCGAATACACCTTCGCGATCTTTGCCGTCACCTCGGCGGCGTTGGTGATCTCCTGGGGCGTGTCGGTGTACTTCGTGCCCTACCTGGGCACGCTGCTGCTGCACAACCGCCCGCGCGCCGAGGGCGAGGCCCACGAGTTGTTCGACACGCCGTTCTACAACCGCTTTCGCCGCATGGTGAACGCCTGCATTCGCCACCGCT
>JBBQZM010000117.1:0-11543 GCA_038207685.1 Burkholderiales bacterium | reverse complement strand
CCCCCGCCGGGCCCCTCTTCACATTTGGGGGGGGCCCCCCAGGCGCCCGCGGGGGGGGGGGGGTGGGGGCGGGCCCCCCCCGGGGGGGCCCCCCCCCCCCCCCCCGACAGCCCCCTAGCGCCTTCGCGCGTGACGCACGCCGCGCACCTGGGTCACATCGCGCAGCACGGCGGCCAGCCGGCTGGCGTCGGCCACTTCCACGGTGAAGGTCATGTAGGCCATGCTGCCACTCTGGCCCTTCACCGACTGGGTATTCACCCCCGTCACATTGACCTTGTCCTTGGCGAAGACCTCGCTGATGTCGCGCAACAGGCCAGCGCGGTCACTTGCCTCAACCACCACGTCCACCGGGTAGGCGGCTTCGGCCGTTGACTCGCCCCAGGCCACGGCGATCACCCGCTCGGGTGCGCGATCATTCATGTGGCGGAAATTCGGGCAGGCCACGCGGTGGATGGCCACGCCCTTGCCGCGCGTGACATAACCGCCGATCTCGTCGGGTGGCGCCGGCCGGCAACAGCGAGCCAACTGGGTCAGCAGCGACTCCACACCGACCACCAGCACGCCGCCTTCGGTGGCCCGGGTGCGTTTGAGGTGGATGCCGCCGCCGTCGGCCGCGCTGCCACCACCGCCACCCGCGCCGCCGTCAAGCGCCGGTGCGGGCGCGGCTATCGGGCGCAGCAGCAACTCGATGTTGCGCAGCGAGAACTCGTCCTTGCCGACCACCTCGAACAAGGCGTCGGCGCCCTTGAAGCCCAGCCGCGCCGCCAGGTCGTCGAGCTTGATCGCGGTGCGGCCTTCGCGCTGCAGCAGCTTTTCCACCAGTTCGCGGCCGCGGGCGATGGTGGCGCTCATCGCCTGGGCATTGAACCAGGCCCGCACCTTGGCGCGCGAGCGGTGGCTGCGGATGTAGCCCTGCTCGGCATTCAGCCAGTCCATCGACGGCCCGCCCTCCTTGGCGATCACCACCTCCACCGTCTGGCCGTTGGCCAGCGGCGTGTTCAACGGCACCATCGCGCCGTCCACCCGCGCGCCGCGGCAGCGGTGGCCCAGGTCGGTGTGCAGCACATAGGCAAAGTCGATCGGCGTTGCGCCGGCCGGTAGCTCGATCACCGTGGACTGCGGCGTGAAGACGTAGATACGGTCGTCGAACGCCGGGCCGGCCGTCTCGCTGCCGGCGGCCTGCCCGTGCGCAGCGTGGTCGACACGCGCCGCGCCGGCCTGCCCGCTGTAGTCGCGCTCCCAGGCCAGCAGTTGGCACAGCACCGCCTTGCGCGCCTCGGCCACCCGCTCCTCGAACTCACCGGCCGCGCTGACGCCGGCATAGCCCTTGGTGCCGGCCTCCTTGTAGGCCCAGTGCGCGGCCACGCCATGCTCGGCATGCTCATGCATCGCTGCGGTGCGGATCTGCACTTCCACCGTGCGGCCCTCGTCGCGGCCCAGGCCGTCGAACAGCGCTACCGTGTGCAGGCTCTGGTAGCCGTTGAGCTTGGGTTTGGCGATGTAGTCGTCGAACTCGCCGGACACTGGCGGATGGCACTCGTGCACCCGCGACAACGCGGCATAGCAGGATGGCACGTCGGCCACGATCACCCGCAGCGCGCGCTTGTCGAACACACGCTCCAGCGTCAGCCCCTTGCCCTGCATCTTTTTCCAGATGCTGTAGAGGTGCTTGGGCCGGCCCTGAACCTCGGCGACGACACCGGCAGCAGCCAGCTCTTGCTGCAACTGAGCGCGGGCATGCTCCACCGCCTCCTCGCGCTGCATCCGGGTCTCGGCCAGCGTCTTGGCCAGCCCGCGGTAGTCGTCGGGCTGCAGAAAGCGGAAGGCGAGGTCCTCCATCTCCCACTTGATCTGCCAGATGCCCAGCCGGTTGGCCAGCGGCGCAAACACCTGCTGAGACTCCTCGGCCAGCAGCACCGGGCAGTCCTGTCGGGTGGCGGCAAACCAGCGCAGCGTCTGCAGCCGCGAGGCCAGTCGCAACAGCACCACCCGCAGGTCGCGCGAGAAGGCCAGCAGCATCTTGCGCACCCGCTCGGTCTGCTGGGCGCGGCGTTCGGCCTCTACCTGGGCCTCACGCGCTGCGCGCTGGATCTGCACCAGCTTGCGGGTATGTGCCACCAGCCCGGCGTAATGCGCGCCAAAGGCCTTGGCAACCACCTCTTCGGGCCGCTGCAGGAAGTCGCCCGCATAGACCAGGTAGGCCGCGGCGCGCATCGCCGGACCGGCGCCGATGGACTGCAGGATGGCCGCCACGCCGTCGGCATGGCCCAGCGCGTCTTCGCCGGTATCCAGGCAACGGCCGAACAGCAGCGGCTCGGCAAAGCTGCGGGCGCGCTGCAATTCTGCCCATGCAGCGTCGGCCGTGTCGGCAGCGGTGGGCTGTTGTCCGCCGACGCCGTCGGTCAGCTGCACGATGGGCGCCGCGTCCAGCGCCACTGCCGTGGGCAAGGACTTCATGACTCGAGCAGAAACTCCCGCACCAGGCTGACCTGCATCGACTGCACCAGCGTGGGCGCGTGGCCCACGCCCGGCAGCGTCACCAGCCTGGCCTTCGGCCCGCGTTCGGTCATGGCCTGGGCGGTGGCCTCGGACAACAGGTCGGATTCGGCGCCGCGAATCAGCAGCGTCGGGCAGCGCACCTTGTCATAACCGGCCCACAGCGCGGCCTCGCCGGCCTTGGCCAGTTCGGGCGTGATCAACTTGAAGGGCACGGCGATCGCCGGGTCGTAATGCGGCTTGAAGCCCGCGCCGTCGGGCTTGAGCTGCGGCCGCGTCAGCGCCAGCCACTGTTGGCGGGTGTGCTGGCCGAAACCCGCGCTGATGGCCAGCAGTGCGTCGGCTGCTTCGTCCTCGCTGGCCCAGTGTGCCGGCTGGCCCAGGTAGCTGCCGATGCGCTGCAGTGAGGCCCATTCGATCACCGGCCCGACATCGTTGAGCACCAATTTGCGCACCGGCGAGCCCGGCAGCGAGGCCAGGCCGAGGCCGATCAGACCACCCATCGAGGTGCCCACCCAATGCACGGTCTCGGCGTCCAGCCGCGCCAGCAGCGTGACCATGTCGCCCACATAGGCCGGGATGTTGTAGCCCATCGGGTCGACCAGCCAATCGCTCTGGCCGCGGCCCACCACATCGGGGCAGACCACCCGATAGTCGCCGCTCATCGCTGCGGCCAGGGTGTCGAAGTCGCGCCCCTGGCGCGACAGGCCATGCACGCAGACCAGCACACGCGGATTGGTCGGGTCGCCCCACTCCCAGTAGGCCATGCGGTGCAGGCCCTTGGCGTCAGCGCACTGCACCTCGCGCTGGCGGGGCGTGGCAGAGGCGGCGGGGGCGGGGGTCTTGTCAGTCATCTGCGGGTCTCCTGACCGACAATCATCGCAGCAACCCGACCAACGACGCCTCGCGAAGGAGATTTCAGCATGCTCAAAGGAAAAACCGCCCTGATTACCGGCTCAACCAGCGGCATCGGCCTGGGTCTGGCCGTGGAACTGGCGCGCCAGGGCGCCAAGGTGATGCTCAACGGCTTTGGCGACGTGGCCGCGGCCAAGGCCGAGGTGGTCGCGCTGGGCGGTCAGGTGTCGTACCACGGCGCCGACATGAGCAAGCCGGCCGAGATCGAGGCCATGGTGCGCGCCTGCGAG
The DNA here is from genome assembly GCA_038207685.1 of Burkholderiales bacterium. Taxonomy (GTDB): domain Bacteria; phylum Pseudomonadota; class Gammaproteobacteria; order Burkholderiales; family Burkholderiaceae_C; genus Pseudaquabacterium. The sequence continues at coordinate 7,902 of JBBQZM010000117.1, read as the reverse complement.
GCCGAATTCGGCACAGTGGACATCCTGGTCAACAACGCCGGCATCCAGCACGTGGCCAATATCGAGGACTTCCCCATCGACCGCTGGGACGCGATCATCGCCATCAACCTCAGCAGCGCCTTCCACACCACCCGCGCCGCGCTGCCGGGCATGAAATTGCGCAACTGGGGCCGGGTGCTCAACGTGGCTTCGGTGCACGGTCTGGTGGCCTCGGCGCAGAAATCGGCTTATGTGGCGGCCAAGCATGGCCTGGTGGGCTTCACCAAGAGCGCCGCGCTGGAATGCGCCACCACCGGCATCACCCACAACGCGATCTGCCCGGGCTGGGTGTTGACGCCGCTGGTGCAAAAGCAGGTGGACGCCCGCGCCGCCAAGGCCGGTATTTCGCAGGAGGAAGCCAAACACCAGCTGCTGGCCGAAAAGCAGCCTTCGCTGCAGTTCACCACGCCTGAGCAACTGGGGGCGCTGGCGGTGTTCTTGTGCTCGCCGGCTGCCGACAACATCCGCGGCGTGGCCTGGAACGTCGATGGCGGCTGGGTGGCGCAGTAAACCGCTCGATCGGATCAGCGTGGCGACAGCTGGATGCTGCCGGAAACGGTCACGCTGACCAGCGCCTTGCCGGGCTCCACCGGCTGGCTCTCGTCGCCACCGCGCGCGCTCATCGCGGCGGCAGTGGCCCGGTAGAGCACCGGCGCCGCTGATTCGCCGCCGCCCACCGCCACCTCGCGCAGGCTGTAACTACCGAAGCCAAACTGCTGGGCATAAGCCTCGGCGCGCGCCTTGAAGCGGCCAATGGCCTGGGCGGCGATCTCGGCTTCCACCTTGTCGCGGCCCTCGCGCGACAGGCTGAAGCCCAAACGCGCCACCGTCAGCCCGGTCAGGCGACCGGCGAGCTGGCTGAGCGCCGCGGTGTCACGGCCTTCGATCACCAACTCGGCGCGGCCTTGCCAGCCGCTGATCACGTTGTTGCCGCCGGCCCGTTGCGCATAACGCGGATAGACCGAGAAGGCGCCGGTGCGCAATTCCACCTGCCCCGGCTGCACCGCCTTGCGGGCCTCGACCAGGGCAGCATCCAGCGTCTGGCGCAACTGGCTTTGCACCGCCGCCGCGTCGCTGCCCTCGCGCGCGACCCCCAGCGTGATGCTCAGCCAGTCCTGCGGTATCTCGCGGCTGGCCTCGGCGCTGAGGCTCAGCACATTTTGCGGCGGACTCTGCAGCAGGGTCTGCGCCGAAGCGCTGGCCGCACCGGCCAGCAACAAGGCCGGCAACATCAGCGCCGGCAGCGCTCTCCAGGTTCGGGTTTTGCAGATCAAACGGGGTGAGTGCATGATGTTCCTCGTGTCCGCCAGGACGGCGAGCCCTGACCTTACAGCGCGCGAGCCTGGTTCGTGGTTGACTTCACGGCCAGCGTCGTCCGGCAGGCCGGAGTTGTAACAGAAGGTCAGTTCCTTGCCGGGCGGCCGAATCCGGCCCATCACAATGCCCTTGTCATCAATCTGGAGCCCTGCATGAACGCGCCAATCGCGGCCCGTCCCGACCGCATCGCCGTGGTGGATGACGACGCACGCATCCGCGACCTGCTGCGCCGCTACCTGACCCAGGAAGGTTTTGACGTGGCGCTGGCCGAGGACGGCAAGGCGCTGAACCGCCTGCTCAGCCGCGAGCAGATTGACCTCATCGTGCTCGACCTGATGCTGCCCGGCGAGGACGGCCTGTCGATCTGCCGTCGACTGCGCGCGGCCAACGACAGCACGCCGATCATCATGCTCAGCGCCAAAGTAGACGAGGTCGACCGCATCGTCGGCCTGGAGGTGGGCGCCGACGACTACCTGCCCAAGCCCTTCAACCCGCGCGAGCTGCTGGCCCGCATCCATGCTGTGCTGCGCCGCCGTCCGCCGCCCGAGGCCCCCGGCGCGCCCAGCAAGGAGGCGCAGACCGTGCAGTTCGGCCCCTTCGAGTTCGATCTCTCACTGCGCCGGCTGACCAAGGACGGCGAGTCGATGGCGCTGACCACCGGTGAGTTCTCGATGCTCAAGGCCCTGGTACGCCATCCACGCCAGCCGCTGTCACGCGACAAGCTGGCGCAACTGGCGCGGGGCCGCGAATTCGAGCCCTTCGACCGCAGCCTGGATGTGCAAGTCTCGCGGCTGCGCAAGCTGATCGAGCCCGACCCGGCGCAGCCGCGCTACATCCAGACGGTCTGGGGCGTGGGCTATGTCTTTGTGCCCGATGGTGCGGGCTGAGTGCTTGGCGCCGTACGCAGCGCCCGGAGGGCCGGCTTGAGCCAAAAGAAGCTTGTCCTCAGCCTGTTCTGGCGCACCTTCTTCCTGCTGCTGCTGCTGCTGGTGGTGGGCGTGACGGCTTGGTCGCTGGTCCTGGACGGCATCGGCCAGAACCGGCTCGACAGCCGCCTCGATGTCCGACGGCTGGCGGCCAGCCTGCGGTTGAGCAGCGACGCGCTGCGGCTGAGTGATCGCGCCGACCGCGCGGCGCTGGCCCGAGGGCTGTCGGCGCGCGGCGAGCTGATGCTGCTGCCGCGCACCGTGGGCGACACCTGGCTGAGTCCGCAGCCGGGCGACCCGCTCGAGCCGCTGCAGACCGACCTGCGCAGCCGTCTGGGTCCCGAGCTGCTGGTGGCCAGCAGCGTCAATGGCCAGCCGGGCCTGTGGCTGGGCTTCGTGGTCGACCGCGAGGGCTGGTGGCTGCGCACGCCCGCGTTGCCGGCCCAGCCGGCACTGGAGCCGCCGGAACTGGCGGCGCTGATTGCTGCCTGCCTGGTCAGCCTGGGGCTGCTGGTGCTGGTGGCACGCACCATCAACCGGCCGCTGCGCGAACTGTCGTTTGCCGCCAACCGCATCCACGGCGGCACCTATGAGTCGCGGCTGGACGAGACCAATATCACCAGCGAGATCCGCGAAGTCAACATGGGCTTCAACCGCATGGCGCGCGAGTTGGCCAAGGTGGAGGAAAGCCGGGCCGTGATGCTGGCGGGCATCAGCCACGACCTGCGCACGCCGCTGGCGCGGCTGCGGCTGGAGGCCGAGATGAGCGTCATCGACGAGGAGGCCCGCGACAACATGGCAGCCGACATTGACCAGCTTGACGCCATCATCGACAAGTTCATGGACTACGCCCGGCCCGGCCAGTCGCATCTGCGGCCGGTGCTGCTGTCGCGCCTGATCGACAAGGAGGCCGCCACCTTCCGCGATCCCGGCGAAATCCGCATCACCTCGCGGGTGGCGATCGACCTGAAGGTGATGGCCGACGAGGTGGAGCTGGGCCGCATCTTCGCCAACCTGTTCGAGAACGCCAGGCGCTACGGCCGCACCACCGAGACCGGTATCGCGATGGTGGTGGTGAGCCATGTGCGCGCCGGCAACTGGGTGATCTGCACCGTGCGCGACCAGGGGCCGGGCGTGGCACCCGAAAAACTGGGGCAGCTGACCACGCCATTCTTCCGTGGCGATGCGGCGCGCACCGCCGCCACTGGCGCCGGCCTGGGGCTGGCGATCGTCGAGAAGGCGATGCAGCGCATGGGCGGCCAGGTGGAAATCGCCAACGCGCCCGAAGGCGGCCTGCTGGTGCACCTGCGGCTGCGCCATGCGCAGCAGAGCCGCAGCGACGCGCCAGCGTCCCGGCGCTGACGCGGCTTTGCCCGGCCTGTGAACCCGCTCAGCCGCGCTGCAGCAGGCAGACCGCGCGCGCCTCGATCGCGCGGCCTTCACCCACCGGGCCCAGCTTCTCGGCGGTCTTGGCTTTCACATTGACCTGATCCTCGGCCAGGCCCAGCAGCGCGGCGATGCGCGCCACCATCGCCGGGATGTGCGGTGCCAGCTTGGGTGCCTGGGCAATCACTGTCGAGTCGATGTTGACGATCGCCCAGCCCAGCGTGCGCACCCGGCGCGCCGCTTCGGCCAGCAACACGCCCGAGTCGGCGCCCTTGAAGGCGGCATCGGTATCAGGAAAGTGGCGCCCGATGTCGCCCAGCGCCGCCGCGCCCAACAGCGCGTCGGTGATGGCATGCAGCAGCGCGTCGGCATCCGAGTGGCCAAGCAGGCCGTGGCTGTGCGGCACGGTGATGCCGCCCAGCATCAGCGGCCGGCCAGCCACCAGCGGGTGCACGTCCCAGCCTTCGCCGATGCGCAGGTTTGCTGTCGCCATGTCAGTGGCCCTCCCGCCGTAGCGCGATGCGCCAGAGCACACCGCTGGGGTCGATCAGCGTCATGTCGACCAGGCCCCAGGGCCGCAGCGCCGGGGCCTCGGCGCGCACACCGTGTTGCGCATAACGCGCCACCAGGCCGTCGGCCTCGATGCGCCGCCAGAAGGCGTCCAGGTCGGGTAGCACCAGGTGCAGCACCAGATTGCTGGCCAGTTGCTCGACGTAGAAGTCCTGCAGCAGGAAAGCGCAGCTGCCTAAGCGAAAGCCGGCCAGACCGGCTTGCGCGAATTCGCGCTCGAAACCCAGCTCGGCGTAAAAGCACTGCGACAGCGCAAAGTCCCGTGCCGGCACCATGGCCCGCAGTTCAGGCCCTGGGCGGGCGCTGGCCAGCAGACGCTCGGCCAGCGCAAAGTCGCCTGGCCAGGTGACCTTGAAGTTCTCCAGTTCACCCGGCACCAACCGTGGTCGGTGGCCCATGCGCTCGACCGCGCAGGCCTCGTCGGTAGCCGCGATGCCAGCGCCGCGCAGCGCAGTTTCCAGCAGGCCGAGGCGAAACATCTGCGGCGTCTGCGCCGCCCACTTGTGCTGGCGGTCGATGGTGGCCTCGACCCGGTCACCGGCCGCCTGCTTGAGCGTGTCGGCCAGCGGCAGTGCCAGCAGGCCGCCGACCTCGTCGTCGGCGCAGGCCCGGATCAGGCGCTGCACCCAGTCGGCCCGGATCAGCGCGCGCGCGGCATCGTGCACCAGCACCCAGTCGTGGTCCCGCGCGCCGCGGGCGCGCAGTTCAGCGAGGCCAGCGGCCACGCTCTCGGCACGGCTGGCGCCACCGATACGCGCCACCCAGGCCCGCTCGCCGGCAAAACCCGGCAGCGCCTGCTCGAACAGGTCGTCGTCAGGCGCCAGCACCACCAGCGTGGCCACCAACTGCGGCACCTGGGCCAGCGCCGCCAACGTGTGGGCCACCAGGGGCCGACCGGCCACCGGGGTGTACTGCTTGGGCTGAAGACTGCCGGCGCGACTGCCCTGGCCGGCGCAAGGCACCAGGGCAAAACAGCGGGGCTCTGGGACCATGGGCAAGGGATTCATGACGCGGATTCTAGAATTCAGGCTTCGCCACGCCCCCGAGCCATCGCTCCGGGGCGTGTTGCCGTTTTCTCCGGACCCCTGTCGCCATGCAATTGCCCGTCATCGCCGCTGGAAAGCGCTACACCCTGCCCCGGCCCACCGGATCGGCCGATGCGCTGCTGCTGGCGCGGCTGGCGCTGGCCCGCCGAGCAGAGGGCAGGATGCTGGCGATCATCACCGCCGAGCCGGCCGACGCCCAGCGCCTGGCCGACGAACTGCCCTTCTTCGCACCGGATCTGCGGGTGGCCTTGTTTCCCGACTGGGAGACCCTGCCCTACGACAACTTCAGCCCGCACCAGGACCTGATCAGCGAGCGGCTGGCCACGCTGTGGCGCATCCACAGCCGCGATGTCGATGTGGTGCTGCTGCCGGCCACCACCGCACTGACGCGGCTGGCGCCGCCGGCCTTCCTGGCCGCGACCACCTTCCAGTTCAAGCAGAAGACCAAGCTGGACGAGGCGGGGCTGAAGTCGCAGCTGACATTGGCCGGCTACAACCATGTCAGCCAGGTGGTGTCACCCGGCGAATACGCGGTGCGCGGCGGGTTGATCGACCTGTTTCCGATGGGCTCGCCGGTGCCGTTCCGGGTCGACTTATTCGATGACGAGGTCGATTCGATCCGCACTTTCGACCCCGACACCCAGCGCAGCCTGTACCCGGTACCCGAAGTGCGGCTGCTGCCTGGCCGCGAGTTCCCGATGGACGAGGCGGCGCGCGCCACCTTCCGCCAGCGCTGGCGCGAAAAGCTGGAAGGCGACCCGACCAAGAGCCGCATCTACAAGGACATCGCTCAAGGCATCGCCACCGCCGGCATCGAGTACTACCTGCCGCTGTTCTTCGAAGAGACCGGCACCATCTTCAGCTACCTGGGCGGCGACGGTGCCGGGCCGCCCCAAGCCGGCGCGCTCCCCTCGGCGGACAAGTCGCGCGAAGCGGGGCCCCAGGGGCGCGAACCCGCCGCGCTGGTGCTGCACGGCGAGGTGGATGCAGCGCTCGAGCGCTTCTGGACCGACACCCGCGACCGCCACCGTTTCATCGCCGCCGATCCCGACCGCCAGGTGCTGGCGCCGGAGGACATCTTCCAGCGCAGCGACGAGTTCTTCACCAACACACATCGCCATGCCACGCTGGCGCTGCGCGGCGGCGAGCCGGTGGGCACTGACCAGGCGACCGCCTCCGCGGTCGCCTGGTCCCGCCCGCTGCCCGATGTGGCCGCCGACCGCAATGCCACCGAGCCACTGGGCGCGCTGGGCCGTCACCTCGATGCCACGCCGCACCGGGTGCTGATCGTTGCCGAGAGCGAGGGCCGTCGCGAGAGCCTGCTGGAATTGCTGCGCGACCACAAGATCGAGCCGCCCAGCGTGGCCACACTGGCCGAGTTCGAAGCCAGCGACGAGAAGTTCTGCATCACCGCGGCGCCGCTGGCTGCCGGCTTCTTCTGGCATGAGCCACAGGCCACGCCGGCGGTGTCGATCCAGTTCATCACCGAGACCGAGCTCTTCGCCAGCTCGCCGCAGGGCCGGCGCCGGCGCAAGCAAGAGCAGGTCAGCAGCGTCGACGCGCTGATCAAGGACTTGTCGGAACTGAAGCCGGGTGATCCGGTGGTGCACGGCAACCACGGTATCGGCCGTTATGTCGGGCTGATCAACATCGACATCGGCGACGGCGCCAGCGAGTTCCTGCACCTGGAATACGCCGACAAGGCCACGCTGTATGTGCCGGTGAGCCAGCTGCACCTGATCAGCCGTTATACCGGCGTCAGCGCCGATGAGGCACCGCTGCACCGGCTGGGTTCGGGCCAGTGGGACAAGGCCAAGCGTAAAGCCGCCGAGCAGGTGCGCGACGCCGCCGCCGAGCTGCTCAACCTGTATGCCCGCCGTGCCGCGCGCGAAGGCCATGCGCACCGCTATTCAGCGCATGACTACGAGGCCTTCGCCGCCAGCTTCGGCTTTGAGGAAACGCCCGACCAGCGCGCCGCCATCCACGCGGTGATCCAGGACATGATCAGCCCGCAGCCGATGGACCGGCTGGTCTGCGGCGATGTCGGCTTCGGCAAGACCGAGGTCGCGCTGCGCGCCGCCTTCATCGCCGTGCTGGGTGGCAAGCAAGTGGCGATCCTGGCGCCCACCACGCTGCTGGCCGAGCAGCATTACCAGACCCTGGTTGACCGCTTCGGCAAGTGGCCGGTGCGCATTGCCGAGCTGTCGCGCTTTCGCTCGCCCAAGGAGGTGAAGATCGCGCTCGAAGGCCTGGAAGCCGGCACCGTCGACATCGTTGTCGGCACGCACAAGCTGTTGAGCCCGGACATCAAATACAAACGGCTCGGCCTGCTGGTGATCGACGAGGAGCACCGTTTTGGCGTGCGCCACAAGGAGGCGATCAAGGCCATGCGCGCCGAGGTCGACGTGCTCACGCTCACCGCCACGCCGATCCCGCGCACGCTGGGCATGGCGCTGGAGGGCCTGCGTGACCTGAGTGTGATCGCCACCGCGCCGCAGCGCCGCCTGGCGATCAAGACCTTTGTGCGCAGCGAGGGCAACAGCGTCATCCGCGAGGCCGTGCTGCGTGAGCTCAAGCGCGGCGGCCAGGTCTATTTTTTGCACAACGATGTGGCCACC
>JBBQZM010000116.1:0-11694 GCA_038207685.1 Burkholderiales bacterium | reverse complement strand
CGCCGCTGTTCTACCGGCTGTTCTCGGTGCGCCTGCTGCTCACCGGCAGCAAGCTGCTGTGGGACGGGCTGCGCTGAGGTCAGCCGGCTTGTAGGGCAGTGATAGGTCGAGGTCGGCTGCCGGCTCGTTGCTGACGTTCGCTCTCGATGGAAAAGCAGCCGCCGATGCAGTTTGGCGCGAGGCTGACGAGGCCGCCGGGCAACCGGATCCCTCCGTGTCCCCCAGGCCGGGCTCTGCCCGGCCTTCCTCCTTTACCTACGGGATCCGGTTACCCGACGCCCTCGCCAGCTGGCCGCTGCTTTGCGGTCGCAGCGCAAGCAAAGCCAAAACGCCACAGGGCCTCGGGTCAGCTGGTTGGAGCGCCACTCAGCTGCTGGTGGCCGAGGCTGTCGGGCGTGCGGATCACGAAGGTAAAGGAGGAGGTGGCGGCCTGGTGGCAACCAGGCCGACGCCGGGGGACACGTAGTGATCCGCACGCCCGGCAGCCTCGGTCACGCGCATCAGAGCCGTGACGCCTGACTGAATGCGGACGTTCCGAACGTCAGCAACGAGCCGCAAGCAGCGCCTGCACGCCGCAGGTCAACCCCACTCCTGCCTCGCCCGGGGGGCCTGCCGTCCCCCTTCGGGGCGCTGTGGAGCAGCAGCGGGCTGGCCATAATGGCTTTAAGGGACAATCAGTGCCCTTCCCGCACCACCCGCCCCCCCCCAGAAATCAGGAGCCTCGCCATGGCATCGGTCAACAAAGTCACCCTCATCGGCAACCTGGGGCGCGATCCCGAGGTGCGTTACGCGCCCAGCGGTGCGGCCATCTGCAATGTGGCGATTGCCACCAGCCGCAACTGGAAAGACAAGACCAGCGGCGAGCGCCAGGAAGAGACCGAGTGGCACCGCGTGGTGTTTTACGACCGCCTGGCCGAGATTGCCGGCGAGTACCTGAAGAAGGGCAAGTCGGTCTACATCGAGGGCCGGCTCAAGACCCGCAAGTGGACCGACAAGGACGGCGTGGAGAAGTACACCACCGAGATCATCGCCCAGGAGATGACCATGCTCGGCAGCCGTGAAGGCGGCGGCGGTGGTGGCGACGAGGGTCACGACCAATCGCGCTCGGAAGCGCCGCGCCGCGCGCCGCCAGCACCGCGCCCGCCTGCAGCGGCACCACGGCAGGCGCCGGCAAAGTCCAGCACCAGCTTCGACGAAATGGACGACGACATCCCGTTCTGATGCCCATGGCGAGGCGCCCTCCCGGCGCCTCGGCCGCTCAGCGCGGCAGCCTCGTCACATCCAGATCACCTTCTTGCGCGCGCTCTCCCACTTCTCGTAGGACGCCGCGTAGACCTCCTCGACGCGGTTGCGCTTGACCTTGAAGGTCGGCGTGATGAAGCCGTTGTCCACCGACCAAGGCTCGGTCACCAGCACCAGGCAAGCCAGTTGCTCGTGCGGATCCAGCGTCGAGTTGATCTGGTCCAGGTGCGCGCCCAGCGTGCTTTCCAGCTCGGTGCGGCCCTCGGGCTTGCCGGCCTGGGCCACCGCCACCTCGTTGAGCATCAGCACCGCCAGCGGCTGGCCCAGGTTGGCGCCGGTGACGCAGCAGGCCTCGACCGCGTTGTGCATCACCAGCTTGTCCTCGATCGGTGCCGGCGCCACGTACTTGCCCTTACTGGTCTTGAACAGGTCTTTCACCCGGCCGGTGATCTTCAGGTTGCCCTCGACATCCAGCGCACCTTTGTCGCCGGTGCGCAGCCAGCCGTCGGCGGTGAAGGCGTCGCGGCTGAGCTCGGGCTCCTTGTAATAGCCCAGCATCAGACCCGGGCACTTGACCTGGATCTCGCCGCTGGCCGGGTCGAGTCGACTCTCCACGCCCTCATACGGCTGGCCCACCGTGCCCGGCCGCTGCACGCCCGGCAGCGTGGCATGCGAGACACCGCAGTTCTCGGTCATGCCATAGACCTCGACGATAGGCAGGCCCAGGCGCGCATACCAGTTCAGCAGTTGCGGCGGCATGGGCGCAGCGCCGCCGGCGGCAAAGGTGCATTGGTCCAGACCCAGCGCGTTCTTGATCTTCTTGCGGATGATGCCGTTGATGATCGGGAGCTTCAGCAGCAGGTCGAGCTTGGCCGGCGGCATCTTGGCCGACACGCCTTGCTGAAACTTCACCCACAGCCGCGGCACCGAGAAGAACTCCGTCGGCCTCGCGCGTTGCAGGTCTTGCGCAAAGGTATCCAGGCTCTCGGCAAAGAAGATGCTCATGCCGGTGGCCAGCATGCCGTGCTCGACCAGCGTGCGCTCGGCCACGTGTGACAGCGGCAGATAGCTCAGCATGCGCGAGTTCTGCGAGATGTTGGGCAGCCGCTTGAGGCCGGTGTCCACCGACCAGGCAAAGGTGGCAAAACTGTGCATCACGCCCTTGGGCATGCCGGTGGTGCCCGAGGTGTACATGATGGTCGACATGTCGTCGCCGTCGCGCACCGGATTGCCGGCCAGCGGCTGGTTGCCGGCGATGATCTTGTCCCACTGTTCGGTGCCCTGCGGCAGTTCGCCCTTGGCCGGCGCCAGCGGCATCGCGATGCAGTGCAAACCCTTGGGCACACCGGACTTCATGCCCGACCAGCCGTCGAGCTTGCCGATGAACAGCAGCTTGGCCTCGCTGTGGGTCAGGATCTGGCGGATGGTGTCAGCCGCCAGCGTGGGGTAGAGCGGCACCGAGACCGCGCCGGCCATCCAGATGGCGAAGTCGGTCATCAGCCACCAGGCGGTGTTCTTGGAGATCAGCGCCACCTTGTCGCCGGGGCCGATGCCCTGGGCCTGCAAGTGCGTGGCGACGCGCCGGCTCTGGTCCATCAGCTGCGCCCAAGTGAACTCGGTGACGGCGCCACCGCCCATGGGCTGGGTCAACACGACGCGATCGGGGGCGGTCTTTTCCCAGTTGTACAGGCGCTGCAAGGCCAGTTTGGAGGAATCGACGGGGACTTGAGGCATGGTGGGCCCTTTCTTGGTTGACGATGGTTCAGCCGGTAGGCAGACCGGCGCGAGGGTAGCTGCACCAAGCCCGCCTGCACAGCGGGGTTTCGCCAACACAGTTTGGACGCTTGCCCCTAGATCGGCTTGCGCCAGCGCAAGCGACCGCCCCGCCAAGGGCCGTCGACCTCGCCCTGGCTCAGCGGCCGTGGGCCTCGGCGGCCAGCAGTTCGTCGAGCTGCCGGCGCGCGGCCCGCAGCACCAGCGTGGTGTCCAACCGGGCCTGCGGCGCCACCTGGGCGATCACCTCGTCCAGCGTTTCGGGTGCGCTAGAAATGGCCGCAACGATCACCGACAGCGCCAGCACGCTCCGCCGTGGCGGCGGCGCGGTCAGGATCAGCAGGCCCTGCGCCACCACATGCCGGCGCACGCTGATCACGGCGTCGGTACCCAGGCCCCAGCTCTCGCACAGCGCCGCGCCCAGGGCGTCGTGGCTGACGCCGAAGCCGGTGTGCTCCAGCTGGCAGAGATCGGTGTCGTTGCCGGCCGCGCGCAGCATGGCGCGGTAGTGGTCGGGCGCATGGCGGTACAGCGCGGCCTTGCCGCATTCTTCGAACAAGCCAGCCGAATGCGCGGCCCAGGCATCCAGGCCCAGCGCCTGCGCCAGCCGGCCCATGCGCCGGCCGCGCAGCGTGGCACGCTGCCACACCGGCTCCAGCTCCGGCGATGACGGAAACGCGGCGCGCAAGCCCATCTCGAAAGTGATCGCCGCGACCTCGCGGGTGCCCAGGTAGGTGATCGCCTGCAACACGCTTTGCACGCGTCCCGCGAGGCCATACAGCGAGGAGTTCACCGCCTTCAGCACTGCGGCGGCCAGTGCCATGTCGGCTTCCACCAGGGCGGCCACCGCTTGCTGGTTGATCTGATCCTCGGCCAGCAGCAGCGACAGCTTGACCAAGGATTCGGGCTGCGAAGGGATCTCGATCTCGAGGGTGCGCAGATCAGGATCGACAGCCATGGCGGCCTCCAGTGTTTGGACAGACCGCAAGGCTAGCGGCCCTGGCCACGGCGCGATGCGCCGAGTCGGGCCCTTGCAACCCGGCATTTCTCTGGCCGGCGCGAAAAAAAACGCCAGGCCGCAAAGCCTGGCGTCGTGCAATCGGGGCTGCCCTGGTGGCGCTTTGTCCTGGTGCGCCGGGTCAGCCACTGGTGTTGTTGTGTCTTGCCGTGTCTCCTCGGTCCCCCAGACTGGTGCGGGCAGCCGGGGCCGGCCGCACAAGTCGAGTGCGCGAAATGTAGGGATGCACAAGCCGTCCGTCAGCCCGGGAATACCCTCAAATCGAGTGGGGTCAGACGGCGCCGGCGCACTCAGCGCCGCGCGGCGCGCAGCCATTCGGCGGCCCGCTCGGCGATCATCAGCGTCGGCGAATTGGTGTTGCCGCTGGTGATGGTGGGCATCACGCTGGCATCGGCGATGCGCAGGCCGGCGACCCCGCGCACCCGCAGTTCCGCATCCACCACCGCGGCGATGTCGCCGGGCGCACCCATGCGGCAGGTGCCCACCGGGTGGAAGATGGTGGTGCCGATGTCGCCGGCCAGGCGCGCGAGTTCGTCGTCACTCTGGAACTGCACGCCGGGCTTGACCTCCTTGGGTTGGTACTTGGCCAGCGCCGCTTGGGCGGCGATGCGGCGCGTCAGCCGCAGGCTGTCGGCGGCCACCTGGCGGTCCTCGTCGGTGCTGAGGTAATTGGCCTGGATCGCCGGCGCGTCCTCGGGCCGCGGCGAGCGGATGCGTACCGTGCCACGTGAGGTGGGGTTCAGATTGCAGACGCTGGCGGTGAAGGCGTTGAAGCTGTGCAGCGGCTCGCCAAAGGCATCCAGGCTCAGTGGCTGCACGTGGTATTCCACATTCGGCCAGGCATAGCCTGGTGCCGAACGGGTGAAGCAACCCAGCTGCGACGGCGCCATGCTCATCGGCCCACTGCGGCGCAGCAGGTATTCCAGCCCGATCAAACCCTTGCCCCACAGGCTGTTGGCCATCGTGTTGAGCGTCTTGACGCCCTGCACCTCGAACACTGCGCGGATCTGCAGGTGGTCCTGCAGGTTTTCGCCGACACCCGGCAGATCGTGTTGCACCGCGATGCCGTGCTGCTGCAGCAGGGCACCCGGGCCGATACCCGACAGCTGCAGGATCTGCGGCGAGCCAATCGCGCCGGCAGCCATCACCACCTCGCTGCGCGCGTCGCGCAGCAAGGCTTGCAGCGGCTCGCCGAGGCGGTTGTCGGCGCTGCGCGGCAGTGCCTGCACGCCGATCACCCGCAGGCCTTGCTCGTCGCGCTGGGTCAGCAGCCGGCTGACCTGGGCGCCGGTCCAGACCTGCAGGTTGGCGCGGTGCTGCACCGGTCGCAGAAAGGCCTTGGTCGCGTTCCAGCGCAGGCCCTTGCGCTGGTTGACCTCGAAGTAGCCCACGCCCTCGTTGCTGCCGCGGTTGAAGTCGTCGGTGGCCGGAATGCCAGCCTGCTGGGCAGCGGCGGCAAAGGCGTCGAGGATCTCCCAGGACAGGCGCTGCTTCTCCACCCGCCACTCGCCGCCGGCGCGTGCGCCGCTGCGGTCGAAGCCCGGTGCGGCATGGTGCTGCGCGTTGCCGCGCCAGTGGTCCTCGTGCTGCTTGAAGTAGCGCAGGCAGTCGTCCCAGCGCCAACCCGGATCGCCGACGGCCTCGGCCCAGCCGTCGTAGTCGCGCTGCTGGCCGCGCATGTAGATCATGCCGTTGATGCTGCTGCAGCCGCCCAGCACCTTGCCGCGCGGATAACGCAGCTTGCGACCATTGAGGCCGGGGTCGGGCTCGGTGAAATACAGCCAGTCGGTGCGTGGGTTGCCGATGCAGTACAGGTAGCCCACCGGAATGTGGATCCAGGCGTAATCGTCATTGCCGCCGGCCTCGATTAGCAGTACGTGGTTGGTGGCATCTGCGCTCAGCCGGTTGGCCAGCAGGCAGCCGGCGGTGCCGGCGCCGATGATGATGTGGGTATAGGTGGCGTCGCTCATGGCTTCACAAGCGCATCAGTTGCACATCAGCCACGCAAGGAGGCCACGCCCAGCACCGGAAAGAGCTTGATCAGGCCGTCGGCCAGCAGTTCAACCGCCATCGCCGCCAGAATCAGGCCCATCAAGCGGGTCATCACATTGATGCCGGTGCTGCCCAGCACCTTGGCGATGCGGCCTGAGGCGGCAAAGGCCGCGTAGGTGACCAGGCCGATCACCACGCCGTAGCCCACCAGCACCGCGTGTTCGAGAAAGCTGCTGGTCTTCTCGGCGTAGATCACCACGGTGGAGATGGTGGCCGGGCCGGTGAGCAGCGGGATGGTCAGCGGCACCACCGCGACGCTGACACCTGCGTCGGCCTTGCTCTGGCCCTCCTCGATCTCCTCCTTGCCGCTCTCGGCCGGCTGGGCGTTCAGCATGTGCAGTGCCGACAGGAACAGCAGCATGCCGCCGCCAACCTGGAACGAGGCGATCGAGATGCCGAAGAAGGCGATGATCTGGCCGCCGGCAATGCCGCTGACAGCGATCACGCAGAAGGCCGAGAAGGCGGCGACGCGCAGCGTACGCTGGCGTTGCAGCTTGCTCAGCCCCTGGGTGAGCGACAGGAAGAAGGGTATGACGCCGATCGGGTTGACGATGGCCAGCAGGGCGATCAGCGGCTTGAGCAGATCCAGTGGTGGAGGCGACATAGGGGGGCGGACAGGGGGCGGACGAGCGCCAGTTGGAGGATCGACCCGTGGCGCCGGGGTGGTTCACCAGGGCCACTGTTGTACCCGCCTGACAACACTGATGATACTTGCGGGTTAGCCCTTGCCACAGTGCACTGGTAGTGGCCCAGGTTTTGCCACCATAATGGCTCGCGAGGGCGTCTGCGCTCTCGGCCCGTGTCTGGAGACGGCGCCTGTAGCTTGAGTGTTTCATGCTGGGTAGAAGCTCCACATGGTTTATTTTTCTTCAGAAGGAGCTTCCCCTCATGGGAAACAAGCTTTACGTCGGCAACCTCGCCTACTCGGTCCGCGACGAATCCCTGCAGCAGGCATTTGGTCAATTTGGTAGCGTCACATCCGCCAAGGTGATGATGGATCGTGAAACCGGCCGTTCCAAGGGCTTTGGTTTTGTCGAGATGTCGTCGCCCGCGGAAGCGCAAGCCGCGATGAACGCAATGAACGGCCAGCCCCTCGAAGGCCGCGCCATCGTCGTCAACGAAGCCCGCCCGCGCGAAGAGCGTCCGGGTGGCGGCGGTGGTGGCTACGGCGGCGGTGGCGGTGGCTACGGTGGTGGTGGCGGCTACGGCGGCGGCGGCGGTGGCCGCAGCGGTGGGGGCGGCGGCTACGGCGGCGGCGCGGGTGGTAGTGGCGGCGGCGGCGGCTACGGCGGTGGCGGTGGTAGCCGCAGCGGTGGTGGTGGCGGTAGTGGCGGTAGTGGCGGCTACGGCGGCGGTGGCGGCGGCACCGGCGGTGGCGGCGGTGGCCGCAGCCCCTACGGCACCGGCCGCGGCCCGCGTGGCGGTGGCGGCAGCGGCAGCGGCGGTGGTTATGGCGGCGGCGGCAGCCAAGGCTATTGATTGCGGCTGAATTTCGCGGCTTAAGCCAGCCAAAGACGAAGGGCGCCTTGCGGCGCCCTTTTTCATGGCGAGCCGCTCAGGCCCTGCTTCACTCGTTCTGCCGGCGCTTGCGCGGCCGGCCGGCGAGCAGGCGATCGAACAGCACGTCAGGCAGCACCCGCAGCAAGGCAGCCACCACGCCCATCTGCCAGGGAATCACGCGCGAGCGCACGCCGGCGCCGATGTGCCGGAAGGCGCGGTCGGCAAAAGCCTCGGCGCTCATCAAAAAGGGCATCGCATAGCGGTTGCGGCGGGTCAGCGGGGTGTCGATATAGCCGGGCACGATGGTGACAACCTTGACGCCGGCGTGGCGGCACTCGCCGCGCAGGCTCTCGCAGTAGCTGATCACCGCCGACTTGCTGGCGCAGTAGGCGCCATGGCCGGGCAGGCCGCGGATGCCCGCCACGCTGGCCACGCCCACCAGCGTGCCGCGGCGGCGCTCGCTCATCGGCGCCACAAAGGGTTGGAAGCTGGCGGCCATGCCCAGCACATTGGTCTCCAGCGTGGCCCGCATGACTTCCAGGTCGGCAAGATCGGCGGTATCCATGCCCACGCTGATGCCGGCGCTGGCGATCACCACGTCGGGCAGCCCCATCTCGGCGATGCAGTCGCGGCCGGCGGCGGTGATGCCCTCGACATCGCGCACATCGGCGGCGTAGACCGCGCAGCGGTCAGGCGTCAGGCCTTGCGCAGTGGCCCAGGCACGCAAGGCGTCGCTGCGGCGGGCCACCAGGGCCAGCCGCCAGCCGGCGCGCTGGTAGCGCAGCGCCAGCGCCTGGCCGATGCCGCTGGAGGCACCGGTGATGTAGACCAGGGGATCGACCGCGGCCATGCTCATTGGGAAGCCCCTGCTGTCTTGGGTGTCGGGCTGCGACGGCCGGGCGTCAGCGTGGAACGCACCGGGCCGGCCAGTTGCAAGGTCTGTTTCGCATGGTCGTAATCGATGCCACCGGCACGGGTCTCGGTGCTGCCGTGGCGCACACGCACCGGCAGGTGCGAGCGCAATCGCTCGAAGCGCAGGAAGGCATGCAAGAACTCGCCCTGCACCTCCAGCGACTCGGCGCCCTCGAGTTGACTGAGCACCTGCGCGCCGCCGAGCAACTGCACCTCGCTGCCGTCGCCGTTGGCCAGTGCCCGACGCGCTGTGGCGTCGGTGGTGCGGCCGTCGGGCGCGATGGCGTGGATGCGCACACCCTCGATCTCCAGCCGGTCGGTGGCCGGGTAGTGGCGCAGCATGTCGCCGGCGATGCGCAGCACCACCCGGCCGTCAGGGCCGAAGCGGGTGATCGCAAAGCCCTCCATCGTGTAGTCGGGCTCCAGCCGCGGCGGACCTTCGACGCCCGCACCCGGCGCCTGCGGTGTGTGGCGCACCAGCCACCAGGTGGACACCGCCAGCAGCGCCATCAGCAGCAGCGGCAGGTAGGACGACAGGCCCTGGCGCAAGCGGTAAGACCATGGCTGCGCGCCGCGCGCTGCGGCGGCCGCCGGCTGAACCCCTGCCGCCAGTGGCTCGCGGCCCAGCTGCACCGTGACCTCGGGCAGGTCGGGCAGGTGCAGTTCGGGGCGCGGCCGGTCAGCGGCCATCCAATGTGCCTTGCTGAGCCAGCAGCAGCGCCGCGTACTGGCCGCTGGCCAGCAGCAGCAGATCACAGAACTCGCGCGCCGCGCCCTCGCCACCCTTGAGCTGGCTGACATGGTGGGCCAGCGCCTTGGCCTCGGCATGCGCATTGGCCGGCGCCACCGCCAGGCCGGCGCGCGCCAGCAGCGGCAGATCGGGCCAGTCGTCGCCGATCACCGCCACCTGCGCCCAGGCCAGACCGCGCGCGGCGAGCAGCGATTCGGCCAGCGCCAGCTTGTCGGCCACGCCGTAGTGGGCCTCGCTCAGGCCCAGGTCAGCGATGCGCCGGCGCACCGCTGGCGAGTCACGGCCGGTGATGATGATGGGCGCGATGCCCACCCGCGCCAGCAGCTTCAGGCCATGGCCGTCGAGCACGTGGAAGCCCTTGAACACCTCGCCGGTTTCGCCGATGAACAAGCGGCCGTCAGTCAGCACGCCGTCGACGTCGAAGATTGCGGCCTGGGCACCCAGGCCGCCGCACTGCGCGCGCAGCAGCAGTTCAGGCGCGAAGTTCAATGCGCTCATTTCAAGTCGATCCCATTGGCAAACGCAGCTGCAGCGACCGAGTGGACGCCGCGGATCCGGCTTCGCCGGTCCGCTGGGGTGCCTTGCAGGCCGCACCGGGCTTTGTAGCCCGGCTCCTCGCCAGGCGTGACAGGTCCACTGGACCTGTCACGTCCGGGCTCGGCCCCCTTGAGGGGGAGGCTGCCGCAGGCCGCATCGGGGGTGGGCTCATTCACACGACCTTGGCCCGCATCAGGTCACCGATGTTGAGCAATCCCGCCAGCCAGCCGTCGGCATCGACCACCACCACCGCGGTGATGCGGTGCTGTTCCATCAGTTCGGCCGCCGCCACCGCCAGCGCGTCGCTGCGGATGGTCTTGGGCTGGGCATACATCACCTCGCCAGCGCGCAAGGTGCGCAGATCACCACCACGCTCGACCTGGCGGCGCAGATCACCGTCGGTGAAGATGCCCAGCAGCCGCAGCTGGCCGGCAACCGTCGGCTCGACCACCAGCGCGGAGCCCAGGCCCTTGGCCGACATGGTGCGCATCATGTCGGTGAAGGGCGTGTCGGCCCGCACCACGGGCAATGCATCGCCCTTGACCATCAGGTCGGCCACATGCACCAGCAGCCGACGGCCCAGCGCGCCGCCCGGATGTGAACGGGCGAAGTCTTCTTCGCGGAAGCCCCGGGCGTCGAGCAAGGCCACCGCCAGCGCGTCGCCCAGCGCCATCTGCGCGGTGGTGCTGGCGGTGGGCGCCAGGTTGAGCGGGCAGGCCTCCTGGTCAACACCGCTGTTGACCAACAGATCGGCATGGCGGGCCAGCATCGACCCGGGCTTGCCGGTCATGGCCACCAGCGTGACGCCGAGGCGGCGCAGCGCCGGCAGGATGGCGGCCAGCTCGTCACTCTCGCCGCTGTTGGAGATTGCCAGCACCACATCGCCGGCCTGCACCATGCCCAGATCGCCGTGGCTGGCCTCGGCCGGGTGAACAAAGAAAGCCGGCGTGCCGGTGGAAGCCAGCGTGGCGGCGATCTTGCGACCGACATGGCCGCTCTTGCCCATGCCCATGACGATCACCCGACCCCGGCAATCCAGCATGGCCGCCACCGCCCCGGCAAAGCCGCTGCCTTGGCGTGCCGCCAGGCCCAGCAGCGCACGGGCCTCGATCTCGAAGGTCTGGGCCGCCAGTTGCAGCGCGCGTTCAGCGCTGAAGGGGCCAGGGGAGGAGGGCAGTGCGGTCACGTTGGCTGAACACGTCCGGCTGAAGTCGTCGGCTGGCTTAGGATGATGGGGTTGATTCGATTCTAGGTGCCTGCCCGCAGGTGCCCCCGCTTGCGGACGGCATGGCCACCACCCTCGAACTTGTCCTGCTCTACCTCGTGGCCGCGGTGCTGGGCGTGGTGGTCTGCCGCCTGCTGAAGCTGCCGCCGATGCTGGGCTACCTGGCGGTGGGGGTGCTGATCGGCCCCAATGCGCTGGCGCTGGCCAAGGACACCGCCAGCGTCAAGTACCTGGCCGAGTTCGGCGTGGTCTTCCTGATGTTCGTCATCGGACTCGAGTTCAATCTGCCCAAGCTGAAGAGCATGCGCACCCTGGTTTTCGGGCTCGGTCTGTCGCAGGTGCTGTTCACGGTCGCCGGTACCTTGTTGGGTCACGCGCTGCTGGTGCTGACCTACCACTGGCTGTTCGAAGGCCGATGGGAGATGTCGTGGCAAGGCGCCATCGTTCTGGGCAGCGCGATGGCCATGTCCTCCACGGCCATCGTTGTCAAACTGATGGCCGAGCGGCTCGAACTTGAGAGCGAACATGGCCGCCGCGTGCTCGGCGTGCTGCTGTTCCAGGATCTGGCCGTGGTGCCTCTGCTGGTGCTGATTCCCGCGCTCGACGAGAGCGGTCGCGACATGGCGGCGGCCCTGGGCTGGGCTGCACTCAAGGCCACCGTCTTGCTCGGCCTGCTGCTGGTAG
>JBBQZM010000115.1:0-11849 GCA_038207685.1 Burkholderiales bacterium | reverse complement strand
GCCCGGGCCATGGCGCAGGCCATCGCCCAGCGCAGCCCCAGCGCGATCCGTGCCAACAAGCGGCTGATGAACCTGGCCGGCCGCACGCGCGATGCCAGCGCAGAGGCGGTGCTGCAGGCCGAGAGCGACGAGCAGGTGGCGCTGATGGGTCAGGCCAACCAGTTGGAGGCGGTGCGGGCCAATCTGGAGAAGCGCGCGCCGATATTTTCCAACACGGCGGCCTGAGCCATGCAGCGTGACGAGGCCTTGCGGGCTCTGGTGGCCGAGCGGCTGGCCGGCTGGCGGCTGCAAACACCCGACGAGAACGGCCTCAAGCGTGCGGCGGTGGCCCTGGCCATCACCGACGAGGGCACGGGCTCGTCGCTGTGGGGACTGCGGCAGACGCGCGACTGGAGCGGCGAGGCCGCGCTGATCCTGACCCGCCGCGCCAAGACCTTGAGCGGCCATGCCGGCCAGTGGGCCCTGCCAGGCGGCCGTGTCGACGAAGGCGAGACGCCCGAGCAGACCGCGCTGCGCGAGTTGCATGAGGAGGTGGGCTTGCATCTGGAGCCTACCGCCGTGCTGGGCCGGCTCGATACCTTCATCACCCGATCAGGCTATGCGATGACGCCGGTGGTGGTGTGGGCAGGCGAGGCGCGCGCGCTGGTGGCCAACCCCGCCGAGGTGGCCAGCATCCACCGCATCCGGCTCAGCGAGTTTCTGCGCGAGGACGCGCCCATCCTTGAGCCGTTGGAAGGCAGCGAGCACCCGGTGCTGAAGATGCCGGTGGGCGACAACTGGATCGCCGCGCCCACCGCCGCGCTGATCTACCAATTCCGCGAGGTCTGCGTGCTGGGCCGCGACACGCGGGTGTCGCACTACGAGCAGCCGCGTTTCGCCTGGAAGTAAGGCGGCGTCAGGTCGTCACGCCCAGCCGCCGCGCGATGGCCACCGCCTGGGTGCGGCTGCGCGCCCCCAGCTTGAGGTTGATGTTGCGCAGATGGGTGCGCACCGTGCTGTCGCTGACAAACAGTTTCTCGGCCATGGCGCTGTTGCTGTAGCCCTCGGCCAGCAGTTGCAACACCCGCACTTCCTTGCGCGTCAGCGGCTCGCTCAGGGGCTGGGCGGTGCCGGCGCCGGGGTCACTGCCGGGTTCCTCGGGCAACTCGTCGCCGGCCAGGGCGATCAGCCGCTGCAGGCAGTCGTCCAGCAGCGGGTCGGGCCGACTGCCTGGGGCGTCGGTCAGGGCCGCCCGCGTGCGCCGCAGCAAGGTGGTCATTGCCGGGCCTTCGTCGAGCAACAGGCGCACAAAACCCTCGGCCTGCACCAGCGGCAGCAGCGCGGCCATCAGCGCCGTCGCGGCGGCCAGGTCGGCCGCGCTGCCGGCGCGCTGCAGCGCCAGCGCCTGCAGCAACTGCAGCTTCAGCACCCGGCGATGGCGCTGCACAAGCCGCGCTTCTTCCGCGGCCTGCGCGGCGGCCAAGGCCGCTGCAGCGGCATCGCCAAACAGCACCTGCCAGCGCAGGCGGCCGATCGGCAGATCCTCCACATCGTGGGCGCTGATGCGGTGGCGCGCTACCCGTAACCAGACCTCGGTGTCGTCGGCGCGGGCCAGCACCTGGGCGGCGGCTTCGGCCTGGCCTTGCAACATCAGCATCCGGGCACGTTCAAGCCGGGCGCTGGCCACTACCCGCGGCAGCTGGCGCTGGTGGCCCAGGTATTCCAGCTCGGTGATGGCCTGCTGGGCGGTATCGATGTCGCCGCGCTGGGCGGCGATGCGCGAGCGCATCACATGGCTGAGGACCATGTGGTCGGGCAGACCGACATCGCGCGCCAGCGGCAGGTAGACATTGAGCAATTGCTCGGCCTGCGCCAGCTGGTGGGCTTCGTAAACCGCGGCGGCATACAGCACACCGGCCCAGGCATTGCCGTGGGTGGGCTGCCAGCCGCCGGCCGGCGCCGCGCCGGCGGCCATGCCCAGTGCCAGGCGGAAGCGCGCCGTGGCCTGGCGCAGCCGGCCTTGTTGCAGGTCGAGCAGGCCCTCCACCGATTCGGTGTACATGCGGTTGAAGCCGCCTCCCTGCTGGCCTTGGCGTGCGGCATCAAGCAGACGTTGCGCCTGCTCGGGCTCGCCCAGCACGCCCAGCACATGGGCCATGGCATTGCACAGCACGCTGTCGGCGAAGGGCTCGCCGGTGGGCACCCGCGTCAACTGGGAGCGGCCAATCTCGGCGGCGTCCTCCACCCGGTCCATCATCGCCAGCAGCATCGGCCGCAACGCGTTGACATGGGCGCACACCGCCGCATCGCTGCTGCTGGCAATGCCCGATTGCTGCAGCTGCGCCATCGCCGCCCAGGGGCCGCGGGTCAGGGTGCTGGCCCACAGCGACATCACCTGCAGCATCGGCTTGTCGGCCAGTGCGGCTTCGGGTAGCGCCGTGAACCAGCGCGCCAGCAGGCGCATGCGGCCTTGTTCGAGGAAGGCCGAGGCATGGCGCTGCAGCAGGCTGATGGCATGCGGCGTATCGCCGCCTTCGATCGCATGGTCGATCGCCGGCACCGGCCGACCCTGCGACTCGTACCAACCCGATGCGGCCAGGTGCAAGCGCGCCAGTTCATCGGGCCGTTCGCGTACCAGTTGGGTGCGCAGGAAGTCGGCAAACAGGCTGTGGTAACGCCACTCGGGCGGCTCGCCAGGCCGGCTGCTGCCGATCGGTGTGATGAACAGGTTGGCGGCGTCCAGTTGCGCCAGCAGGCGCGGGCTGTCGCTGCGCGGGCTCAGGGCCTGGCAGAGGGCGGCGTTGAACTGGCGCAGGATGCTGGTGCGCAGCAGGAAATCGCGCACTTCGGGCGTCTGTCGGGCCAGCACGTCCTCGGCCAGGTAGTCGGCTACCGCGCGGTTGCTGCCCGAGAATTGGGCGATGAAGCCGGCCACGCTGCCTTGGCGCGCCTGCAGCGCAGCGATGGCCATCGAGGCCAGCCAGAGCGCGGCGATCCAGCCTTCGGTCTTGAGGTGCAGATCGTCGACCTGCGCCGACCAGTCGGCTGGCAAGGGCAGCGCCGGATCAGGATGCCGGCGCAGCGACAGGAACTGTGCAGTCTCGGCCCGGCTGAAGCGCAACAGTTCGGCATCGATTTCCAGCAGCTGGCCGGCGGCGCGCAATCGCCCCAGACCCAGGTCGGGCTGGCTGCGCGAGCCCAGCACCAGCTGGCCGCGGCGCGGCAGGTGGTGGATGATCTCGCGCACCAGGCCCAGCACCGCGGGCTCGGTGATCAGCTCGAAGTCATCGAGGAACAGCGCAAACGGCGTGTCGTGACGCGCCAGCCGATCCACTATTGCCAGCGGTGTTTCACCGCGGGCAGCGCCGGTTTCACCAGTGATCTGCGCTACCGCTTGCTGCAGACAGGCCATGAAGCGCGGCACGTCGTTGTCGGTGCGCTCCAGCGTCAACCAGCTGGTGGTGATGCCCTGTGCCGCCAGCGACTTGCGGGCCTGCAGCATGACCGTGGTCTTGCCAAAGCCCGCTGGCGCCAGCACCAGCACCAGCTTGGCGCCACCGGCTTCGGCCAGGCGGCGCGCCACGGCCTCACGCGGCACCTGGCTGGCGCGCGCCAGCGGCGGACTCAGTTTGGACATAAGCGACCGCGCCAGCACCGGGGCAGGCGGGCCGCTGGCTGCAGGGGGCGCGGGCATCGCCGGCAATTCTGGCCCAGCCCTCACCGGCAGCCCGGCACAATGGGGACACCATGGCCCTTGACACCGATGACACCGCCCAGGCCTTGCAGGCGCTGGTCGACCTGCTGCGGCTGGAGCAGTTTGAGCACAACCTGTTTCGCGGCCAGAACCGCGACGTCGGCGGCAAGGCCGTGTTCGGCGGCCAGGTGCTGGGCCAGGCGCTGATGGCGGCGGCGCGCACCGTGGCGCCGGGGCAGTCGGTGAACTCGCTGCATGGCTATTTTCTGCGCGCCGGCGACACCGCCGTGCCCATCGTCTACGAGGTCGATCGCATCCGCGACGGCGCCAGCTTTGCCACGCGGCGGGTGGTGGCGATCCAGCATGGCCAGGCGATCTTCCACATGTCGGCCTCGTTCCACCGGCAAGAACAGGGCCCGTCGCACCAGGGCACCATGCCCGAGGCGCCAGCGCCCGAGACACTGGTCGACGAGCACCTGCGCCAGCGCGCGATGATCGACCGCCTGCCAGAGCGCATGCACGACTTTCTGCGCTCGGCGCAGCCGGTGGAGTTGCGCGCGGTCAACCCGATGGACTTCATGCAGCCCGAGCTGCGGCCGCCGCAGGCCTTGCACTGGCTGCGCGCGGCCCATGCGCTGCCTGACGATCCGCTGCTGCACCAGGCCTTGCTGGCCTACGCCAGCGACTGGAGCCTGATGCGCGTGGCCATGCTGCCGCATGGCCTGAACTTCACCCAGCCGGGTGTGCAGGGCGTGAGCCTGGACCATGCGATGTGGTTCCACCGCGACTTCCGCTTCGACGACTGGCTGCTCTACCAGAGCGATTCACCGTCGCTGCAGGGCGCGCGTGGTTTCTGCCGTGGTGGCCTGTGGTCGCGTGATGGCGCGCTGGTGGCCAGTGTGGCCCAGGAATGTCTGATCCGGGTGCACTGAGCCCAGGGTTATCAGATCAGCTGCCGGCCGCGGCCTGCGCCCGCATGCGGGCGTTGACATAAGCACCCTGCGGCACATGCAGCAGGTCGGCGATGCGCCACAGCACGTGGCGCTCATGCACGTCGAGCTGGCCGTCGGCATAGGCCACGCGCCACATCAGCTCGATCATCTGCAGCTTGTCCGGCATCTCGAAGTGCGTGTTGATGTGGCTGGTGAAGGCAAACCAGTCGGTGGCGTCGCGGGCGGCCAGCTCAGCCAGCTCGATCAGCCGGTGAATCTCGTCATCCGCCAGGCTGAACTGCGCGCGCAGCGCGGCGACCACCACCAACCGTTCGTCGTGGCCGATCTCGGTGTCGGCGCGCATCACTTCCACCAGCATCACCGCGCAAGCCAGTTGCAGCGTGTGTTCGGCGGCCTGGGCGCCGGCCGAAGGTGGTGGCGGCAGCAGGGCCGAAAACAGGTCTTTCAGGGTTGACAGCATGGCTGGATTTCAACATGGCAAGCCCGGGCAGCGCCAACTTCGTCGATTCGGACGATGGCCGGCGGCGGTGCACCGGCGTAGCGTGCAAACTTTGACACCACATTGCCCAGGGACATTTGCCATGAAACTCGACTCCACCATCGCCGCCGTCATCACCGGGGGCGCCTCCGGTCTGGGCGCCGCCACCGCGCGCCGGCTGGCCGCCAGCGGCGTCAAGGTGGCGCTGTTTGACCTCAACGCCGAAGCCGGCGAAAAACTGGCGGCCGAGCTTGGCGGCGTGTTCTGCCTGGTCGACGTGACCCAGGAAGAGCAGGTCGACGCCGGCTTTGCCAAGTCCCGCGCGGCGATCGGCCAGGAGCGCATCCTGGTCAATTGCGCCGGCACCGGCAATGCCATCAAGACCGCCAGCCGCGACAAGGCCACCGGCGCGATCAAGTCGTTTCCGACGCTGAACTTCGACCGCATCATCCAGATCAACCTGGTCGGCACCTTCCGCTGCATTGCCAAGAGCGCTGCCGGCATGCTGACGCTGGAGCCGCTGCCCGACGGCGACCGCGGCTGCATCGTCAACACCGCCAGCGTGGCGGCGCAGGACGGCCAGATGGGCCAGGCCAGCTATTCGGCCAGCAAGGCCGGCATCATCGGCATGACGCTGCCGATCGCGCGTGACCTGATGGCCGAGGCGATCCGCGTCAACACCATCTTGCCAGGCCTGTTCAACACGCCGCTGCTGCAGGGCGCGCCCGACAACGTCAAAGCGGCGCTGGCCGCCTCGGTGCCGTTTCCCAAGCGCCTGGGCAAGCCGGAGGAATACGCCGACCTGGCCGAGTTCATGATCAGCAACGGCTACATGAACGGCGAAAGCGTGCGCATCGACGGCGCGATCCGCATGGCGCCGCGTTAACCTCTGGCAAGAGGCCGGCCGGCGACCGCGCCAAAAGTCCCCGCCGCGGCCGCAAGCGCGGCGCGATG
This sequence comes from Burkholderiales bacterium, assembly GCA_038207685.1. GTDB lineage: Bacteria > Pseudomonadota > Gammaproteobacteria > Burkholderiales > Burkholderiaceae_C > Pseudaquabacterium. The sequence continues at coordinate 5,791 of JBBQZM010000115.1, read as the reverse complement.
CGATGATGCGGCCGTCATGTTCGACCGCGTACTCCAGAACCGTTTGCAACCGCTGCTGCAGTTTGCGGCCCAGGGGTTGGTGGGTCGAGGGGTGTCGGCCGATGCCATCACCTGGGTCGGCTTTGCGCTGGGCATGGCCGCCGCCGCCTGCATAACGACGCAGCAGCCCTTGGCGGGCCTGGCGCTGATCCTCATCAGTCGCCTGGCTGACGGGCTGGACGGCGCGGTGGCGCGCTTGACCCGGCCCACCGACCGCGGCGCCTTTCTCGACATCACGCTGGACTTTGTCTTCTACGCCAGCATTCCGCTGGCCTTTGCGTTGGCCGATCCGCCGGCCAATGCGCTGGCCGCTGCGGTGTTGCTGACCGCCTTCATGGGCACCGCCAGCAGCTTTCTGGCTTTTGCGGTGCTGGCCGAGCGACGCGGCCTGCAGCGGCGGGACATCCCGAAAAAGGGCTTGTATTACCTGGGCGGGCTCACCGAGGCCACCGAGACGCTGCTGTTTTTTGCCGCCATCTGCCTGTGGCCTTCGGCCTTTGCGCCGCTGGCGCTGGGTTTTGCCGCGCTGTGCGGCTTGACGCTGCTGGCGCGGCTGCACGCTGGCGTTGCCACCTTCGGGCCACGCTGATGCACCGGTCGTTTCAGCGGGTTGCCCTGACGCTGTGCCTGTTGGCGGCGTTGCTGGCGGCACTGCTGGCGGCCGGCCCGGCTGCGTCTGCTGACCTGCTCAGCCCGCTGGCGGGCAACGGCCCGGCACCTGCTGCGCCGTGGCGATTTGCCGGTCTGCCGGACCAGAAGTTTCCGCCTACCGACTACCGCATCGTGGTCGAAGACGGCGAGCCGGCTTTGCGCATCGAAGCCAAGGGCTCCTACGGCAACCTGGTGCATACGCTGCCGGCGGGCAGCGCGGCCATGAGCATGGGCTGGCGCTGGCGGGTGGATCAGCCCAATCTGGCGGCCGACCTGCGCCAGAAGGCTGGCGACGACCTCGCGGTCAAGGTCTGCCTGCTGTTCGACATGCCGTTGTCGGCCGTGCCCTTCATCGAGCGGCAGTTGCTGCGCCTGGCGAACAGCCGCAGCGCCGAGCCCTTGCCGTCGGCCACGTTGTGTTACGTCTGGGACGCGAAGCTGGCGGCCGGCACGGTGCTGGACAACGCCTACACCCGGCGCGTGCGTTACCTGGTGCTGCGCGGCAGCGATGCGCCACTGCGCCGCTGGCAGACGGAGCAGCGTGATGTGACGGCCGACTTCCTGCGGCTGTTTGGTGACGAATCTCGCCAGTTGCCGCCGCTGCTGGCGGTGGCCGTGGCCGGCGACGCCGACAACACGAAAGGCAGCAGCCTGGCCTGGCTCAAGGCGCTGAGACTCGACTGACTGTCGTGCCTCAGTGCCCGCCCACCACCACCGGCACTTCGGTGGCCGGCGGCGTGTTGCGGCTGCGGCCGCAGCGCACCAGGCCGTCGATCATCACCATGCCCACGCCGGGGATGTCGCCGAGTTGCACGCTTTCCAGCAGCGTCTTGCCCGAGGTGTGCTGAGCGCGGTCCATGAAGACGAAGTCGGCGTCGCGGCCCGGCGCGATCAAGCCGCAGTTCAGCCCGCGCAGCCGTGCGGTGTTGCCGGTGGCAAAGCAGAACACCAGTTCGGCCGGGATGTTGCCCAGCGAGGACAGCAGCGCAATCAGCCTCAGCATGCCCAGCGGCTGCACGCCCGAGCCTGCGGGGGAGTCGGTGCCCAGGATCACACGGTGCGGGCACTTCAGTTGTAGCGCGGCCTGGGCGGCAGCGATGGCGATCTTCTCGTTGCCGTTGTGCACGATCTCGATGGCGCGGCTGCTCTTCTCGCACAGCTCGCAGACATGGGCCTCGGACAGCGCGGTGTGGCCGCCGTTGATGTGGCCGATGATGTCGGCGTCGGCCTCCAGCACCACGTCCTTGTCGATCAGGCCCGAGCCCGGGATGCTGGGGCCGCCGGTGTGGATGGTGCTCTGGATGCCGTGCTTGCGCGCCCAGGCCACCATCTCCTTGGCCTCGTAGCCGGCTTTCACCGAACCCAGGCCGACCTCGCCGAGCAGCTTGACACCAGCGGCGGCGAGTTCGGCAAAGTCGCTCTCGACCATGCCTTTCTCGATCACCGGCGCGCCGGCCAGCACCTTGACGCCGCTGGGGCGGAAGTTGTCGAAGGCGCGCTGCGCGACGATGGCCAGTGCCTTGAGGCCGACGATGTCCTTGGGCCGGCCGGGCAGGTGCACTTCGCCGGCCGAGATCATGGTGGTGACACCACCGTGCATCGTGCTGTCAATCCAGCCGATCTGGTTTTGCCGCGGCGTCCAGTCGCCAAACACCGGGTGCACATGGCTGTCGATCAGCCCCGGCGCCACGCAGGTCTGGCGGGCGTCGATCAGCGTCGTGGGCTCGGCGGTGTCGCAATCCTTCTCGCGGCCAACCTGGGTGATGAGGCCATCGACCACCACGACGGTGTCGGCATCGAGGATGGGCTGCTCCAGATCGCCCGACAGCAACAGGCCGATGTTGCGGATCACGACCTTGCCCGATTTGCCTGCTGCTGCCACGTCCGCCATCTGCATCACTCCCTGGTTTGATGTAGCGAAGGCTACATGAAGTTGCGGCCGGCCTCAAGCGGCGCTTGCGCGCTGTGGCGGCGTGATGCACACGGTGCGCTGCACTGCGTCGAGGATGAACGACTCCCAGTGCTGCATCGCGGCCGCGGCGTCCAGCGGCTCGCCCAGGAAAGACGACAGCGTGAAGCGGTTGCTGAGGTAGAAGTAGCCCATCGAGGCGATCATCAGGTACAGATCGCGCGCGCTGATATCGCTGCGGAACAGGCCCGAGGTCACGCCGCTGCGCAGGATGCTGTCGGTGATGGCCAGCGCCGGCGACGAGTACTCGCGCGCCCTGGCGCTCTTGCCGATGTGCTTGCCGCGCATCAGGTTCTCGGTGTTGAGCAGGGTGATGAACTCAGGGTTCTTCTGGTAATAGATCCAGACAAAACGGATCATCGCCTGCAGTGCCTGCAGCGGCGCGCTGGTGTCCAGCGCCAGCGCCTGCTCGGCCTCGTTGAAGCGGCGGTAGGTGTCCTCGATCACCGCGATGAACAAACCCTCCTTCGAGCCGAAGTAGTAGTAGATCATCCGGTCGTAGGACTTGGCCGCTTTGGAAATCTGTTCGATGCGGCCGCCGGCAAAGCCGTGGCGGGCAAAGACCTTGGTGGCGGCGCGCAGGATGGCCTCGCGCGTGGCCTGGGCGGCCAGTTCACGCACGCCGGGCTGGCGCACGCCGGGCGCGCGCGTCTTGCTGGCCACAGCACTGACAGCACCAATGGCCTTGGCCGCCGGCTTCTTGCGCGTTGCGGTGGCCATGCGTGCTGGCGGGGCGGCCTACTGCTCGACGAAGGCGCGTTCGACGACGAAGTCGCCCGGCGTGGAGGTGTTGCCTTCCTTGAAGCGCCGCAGTTCCAGCAGTGTCTTCAGGTCCTTCAGCATCGCCGGGCTGCCGCACAGCATCACCCGGTCTTCCTCGGGATTGATGTCAGGCAGGCCCAGGTCGCTGAACAGCTTGCCCGAGATGACCAGGTCGGTGATGCGGCCGCTGTTGCGGTAGGGCTCGCGTGTCACCGTGGGGTAGTACAGCAGTTGCTCGGTGACCATCTCGCCAAGCAACTCGTGGTGCGGCAGGTCTTGCGTGATGGTGTCGTGGTAGGCCAGTTCCGACACCAGGCGCGTGCCGTGCACCAGGATCACCTGCTCAAACTTCTCGTAGGTGGCCGGGTCACGGATGATGCTCATGAACGGCGCCATGCCGGTGCCGGTGCTCATCATGTAGAGGCGCTTGCCGGGCAGCAGGTAGTCGATCACCAGGGTGCCGGTGGGCTTGTTGCCGACGATCACGCTGTCGCCGATCTGGATGTGCTGCAGCCGGCTGGTCAGCGGGCCGTCAGCCACCTTGATGCTGAGGAACTCCAGGTGCTCGGCGTAGTTCGGGCTGACCACGCTGTAGGCACGCAGCAGCGGCTTGTTGTTGAGACGCAGGCCGATCATCGTGAAGTGGCCGTTGAGGAAGCGCAACGAGGTGCCGCGTGTGGTGGTGAACGAGAACAGCCGGTCGGTCCAGTGGTGGACGCTGAGGACTTTCTCTTCGTTGAAGGCGCTCATGGTGATCGGGTCGGCGTTGGCGGCCATGGGTGTGGCGAAAGGTTGGGCGTCGGGCCGGTGGCGAAGCAGGTGGCGCCGCAGGCTTGCCGCGCACTTGCACTGCCCGCGCCCTGAATGTAGCATCAGCCACACATTGGTTTAGCGGGCACTACATGAAAAAGCGGCTTGCAGCGGCGGTCAGGATTGTGCCTCAGCTCAGGGATTGCCCCAGGTTGCGGGGGCTTGCCCACGGTCAGGCGGATGCTGCCCATGGCTGAGCATGAACACACCAAGACCGACGGCCTGGGTGATGCGCCGCTGATCGCGGGGCAGGAGGCCTGGCGCGCGGCACCGCGTAACCAGCGCCTGGCGGCGAACAAGATCGAGTGCAACGCTTGCCCGGTGCTGTGCCAGATCAGCGACGGCAAGATCGGCGCCTGCGACCGCTATGCCAACCAGGGCGGCCTGCTGGTGCGGGTTGATCCGGTGCTGCTGCTGCAGCGCCGGCTGGACGCCGCCGATGCGCCCGCAACCGGCGAACTCGTGCCTTTCCTGGCCGCCGGTGCGTTGCCCTTGTCGGTGGGTGATGCTGAACCGGCGCTGTTCGTCACCGCGGTGGGCGCCTCCACCACCTACCCCGACTACAAGCCGGCACCGTTCATCGTCTCGGCGCTGGCTGACGGGGTGGACATGGTCACCGTGGTCACCGAGGGCATCTTCAGCTACTGCAGCCTGAAGGTGAAGATCGACACCGACCGCTGGCTGGGCCCCGAGCAGGCCAATGTGCGTTGCCAGGGCGAGGTGGTGGGCCATGTCAGCACGGCGGAATACGGCTCGCAGATGCTCAGCCTGGGCGGTGTGCACCACATCACCGGCGGCAGCAAGAAAGAAGGCCGCATCACGGTGGACATGATGGCTGCGCTGGGCAACCAGCAGGCCGTCGAACTGGCGATCGACGGCGGCGCCCAGGTGCTGGTGCAGGCGGGCAGGGCGCCGGTGGTCAACGGCGTGCCCGAAGTGCGCATGCGCCTGGGCTGCGGTTCAGCCACCATTGGCATCTTCGCCCAGCAGTTCATGGGCCTGGTCGATGAGGTGGTGGTGGTCGACGACCACATCACCGGCGTGCTCACCGAGCACCAGGCCGGGCGTTGCCTGGGGCTGCGGCGCTCGGGGCTCAAGGTGCGCGGCCGCAAGAGCACGCCGGGGCGCTACTTCCAGGTGGCCAACCCGGGCACCGGCTGGGGCGGCACCGACATCGCCGACCCGCTGGCCATCCTCGAACCCTGGGATGCTGATGAAGCCTGGCCAGGGCAGCGCTTGCTGATGGTCAGCACCACCGGCGAGCATGCGGCCTGGTTTGAACTTGATGCCGCGCTGCAGCCGCAGCCGGCGTTGATGCCGGATGCGGTGCAGCGCATCGTCGACCGTATCGGTGAGAACTGCGAGCCTTCGCTGTGCACCGTGCTGTTTGTCGGCGGCGCCGGCGGCAGCCTGCGTGCCGGTGTTACCGACAACCCGGTGCAGCTGACGCGCGCGATCAAGCAGAGCCTGGTCAACGTCAGTTGCGGCGGCGCACCGGCCTATGTCTGGCCAGGCGGCGGCATCACGGTGATGGTCGATGTGGCGCGCATGCCGGCGCAC
>JBBQZM010000114.1:0-12019 GCA_038207685.1 Burkholderiales bacterium | reverse complement strand
CGCCAGTCCGATCGGCTCGCCGGTCTCGTCGCAGTAACCGTAATCGCCGCTGTCCAGTCGGGCCAGGCTCTGGGCAATCTTCTTCAGCAGCTTGCGCTCGCGGTCGCGCGTACGCAGCTCGAGCGCGTGCTCTTCCTCGATCGGCGCGCGGTCGGCCGGGTCGGGCACGATCGAGGTGTCCTCGCGAAGGTGCTCGGTGGTGTCCTCGGCGTTCGACAGCAGGTCGTCCTTTTGCTGCTGCAGGCGCTGGCGGAAGAAATCCATCTGCTTGTCGTTCATGTACTCGCCATCGGGCATGGCGAGCAACTCGGGCTCGGTCAGCTCGCGCCCGGGCTTGGTCTTCCAGGCGTTGGCGAGCTTGGGGTCCGCTTTGTGGGGGGTCTTCTGCACTTCGATGGGTTCAGGGCTCTTGGTCGGCCGCGCGGGTGCGAACCGATCCATGAAACGGATGCCGGCCGGCGTGGGCGCCGGCGGGGGGGCGTTCGCCGGCGTCGGGCCGGGCTTGATGACACCGCTGCGTGCCGGCGCCGCCGACTTGGCGGCTTTGCCGGCGGGCTTCGGCGCGGGCGCGGGAGCCGGCGCGGGCGTCTTGGCAGCCGCAGCGGGCGGTTTGGGCTGTGCCGTCTTGGCCACCGCGGTGCCGGCCTTGGCAGGGGCCTGCCCGGCCGCCGCGACGGCCGTCTTGGCCGGCGCCGGCTTGGTAGAGGTTTTGGCCGTTGCAGCCGTCGGCTTGGCCAGAGGCTGGGCTGCGGTCTCGGCTGCCGGCGGGCTGGTCTTCGTGGTCTTGGCCGGAAGCTTGCTCAAAGGGGTTCTCCTCGCCTAGTTGTTGGGGCCGGGCCCGAGAACGTCAGGGCTGGCGGTCTTCGGGCGGGAACAGTGCGCCGGGCCTTTCAAGGCGCGCGATTGTAGCCAGCCCACCGGGTTGCGCCCGGGGCTTCAAAATCCCTCGCCGACAGCGGCCGATCGGCCGCTGTCGGCGCCGCCTCACACCAGACATTGCTCCAGGCCCTGCATCAGCACATCCTTGGGCAGGTCGATGCCGATGAAGACCATCTTGCTGGTCTTGTCCTCGCCGGGCGCCCACTTCGGGCCGAGGTCGCTGCCCATCAGCTGGTGCACGCCCTGGAAGATGACCTTGCGGTCGGCGCCCTTCATGTTCAGCACGCCCTTGTAGCGCAGCATCTTCGGCCCGTAGACCTGGACGATGGCACCGAGGAAGTCCTCCAGCTTGGCCGGATTGAAGGCCCGCTTGCTGCGGAAGACGAAGCTCTTCACGTCGTCGTCGTGGACGTGGTGATGCGGGTGGTCGCAGTGCTCGTCGTGCACATGACCCTGCTCAGGTTGGGCATGATCGTGGTGCCCATGCCCATGCCCGTCGTCGGCGCTCAGGAATTCGGGGTCGATGTCCAGCTTGGCATTCAGGTTGAAACCCTTGAGGTCGAACACGCTGGCGATCGGCACTTCGCCGAAGTGAACCGCCTGCTGCGGTGCGCGCGGGTTCATGTGCTTCAGCCGGTGCATCAGCGCGTCGACCTCGTCCTTGGCCACGAGGTCGGTCTTGCTGATGAAGATCTGGTCGGCAAAGCCCACTTGGCGGCGCGCTTCCTGGCGCGTGTCCAGCTGGGGCCCGGCATGCTTGGCGTCCACCAGGGTCAGCACACTGTCGAGCAGGTAGCTCTCGGCGATCTCGTCGTCCATGAAGAAGGTCTGCGCCACGGGGCCGGGGTCGGCCAGGCCGGTGGTCTCGATGACGACACGGTCGAAGTCGAGTTCGCCCTTGCGCTTCTTTTCGGCCAGCAGGGCCAGCGCGCTGCGCAGGTCTTCGCGGATGGTGCAGCAGACGCAGCCGTTGCTCATCTGGATGATCTGCTCGGTGGTATCGGACACCAGGATTTCGCTGTCGATGTTCTCCTCGCCGAACTCGTTTTCGATCACGGCGATCTTCTGGCCATGGGTTTCGGTCAGCACGCGCTTGAGCAGAGTGGTCTTGCCCGAGCCGAGGAAGCCGGTGAGGATGGTGGCAGGAATCAGGCCTTGGGACATGGTGTGGGTGCTCTGGTCAGGATTCGGGATCGGCCGCGCAGGACGCGCAGGGCGCGCAGCGAGGGCGCAGAACACATGAGGCCGTTGCAAGCCGCTGCAAGCACCGTCGGTCGATCAGGGGCCTGAACTCTACTGCGGATCGCATCCCGGTGCAGCCCTGGCCCGGCCGCGCGGACGCCGGAAATCCGGTCGGATTGCCGCGCGCGCAGAGGCCTGGGGTATTCTTCGCACCATTGCCACTCCAGACACCACTGTGTCAGACCCTCACCCTGCACGGTCCTCGCGCGCGCACCACGCGCGGCTCGAGGACCACCCCGCCGACAAGCGCAGCTTGTTCGAGCGCCTGATCGAGTTCCTCTCGCCCGGGCCCGATTCCACGCACGAGCTGATGGCCACGCTGGCCGATGCCGAGAAGCGCGAGCTGATCGCGCCCGAGAGCCGGGTCATGCTGGAAGGCGTGCTGCGCATGGCTGTGATGAGCGCGGGCGACGTGATGGTGGCCGAGCCGCGTATGGATCTGCTCGACATCGAGGCGCCTTACGAGGAGCAGTTGGCCACGGTGATCGAGACCGGTCACTCGCGCTTTCCGGCCTATGAAGGCCAGCGCGAAAACGTCATCGGCATCCTGATGGCCAAGGACTTGCTCAAGCTGCAGCGCGCGCCTGGGCTGAGCCTGCGCACGCTGTTGCGGCCGGCGGTGTTTGTGCCCGAGAGCAAGAACCTCAACGAGTTGCTGCGCGACTTTCGCGCCAACCGCAACCATCTGGCGATGGTGATCGACGAGTTTGGCAACACCGCCGGGCTGATCACCATCGAGGATGTGCTCGAAGAAATCGTAGGCGAGATCGAGGACGAGTTCGACGAAACCGCCACCGCCGCCGAGAACGGCATCTACACCCTGGCCGACGGCAGCCACCGGGTGGCGGGCGACACCGACATCAGCGCCGTCAACCAGGTTTTTGGCATCGCGCTGCCGATGGAAGACTTCGACACCATCGGCGGGCTGATCGCTCATGAGCTGGGCCATGTGCCGCGCCGGGGCGAGTCCACCGAGGTCGGCGGCCTGCAGTTCCAGGTGATGATCACCCGTGGCGGCGCGGTGCGCTGGTTTCGCGTGGCGCGCCAGCTGCCGTCGGCTGGCGCACGGGATTGAGCGCACGGCTGTCGGGCGCGATGCCCGGCCGCCCGGCCGCCCGGCTGCTGCCGGCGCTGCTGCTGGCGGCTGGCGCCGGTGCGCTGCAGACCCTGGCCAGCGTCCACACCGCGCTCTGGCCCTTGCCGCTGGCGGCGGCGGCGCTGCTGGCCTGGCTGCTGGCCGGAAGCGCGCCGCGGCGGGCGGCAGCCCTGGGCTGGGCTTTTGCCAGCGCCTGGTACTGCGCCGCCACCTGGTGGCTGTTCATCAGCCTGCACCGCTACGGCGGGTTGCCGGCGCCCTTGGCGGTGGCTGCGGTGACGCTGTTGTCGGCGGCGCTGGCGCTCTACCTGGCGTTGGCACTGGCCTGGGTGGCCAGGCGATTCAGCGGCGGGCCGCTGCGCGACGCCAGCCGCTTTGCCGCCGCCTGGCTGCTGGCCGAGCTGGCGCGCGGCGTGCTGTTCACCGGTTTTCCCTGGGCCGCCAGCGGTTACACCCAGGTGGACGGCCCGCTGGCGGTGTTGGCGCCCTGGCTGGGCGTTTATGCGCTGGGCGCGCTGCTGGCCTGGATAGGCGCCGCGCTGGGCTTTGCGCTGCGTCTGGCCACCGCCCGCCAGGCCGGTGACGGTACTCAGCCTGCGGCCTCGCCCTGGCCTGCCGTCGCCGTAGCACTGGCCTTGCTGGCTGCGCCGGCGGCCTGGACCCATTGGCGCGGCGTGCCCGACTTCACCCGGCCCGGCAGCACGCTGCAGGTGGCGCTGCTGCAAACCAATGTGGCGCAGGACGAGAAGTTCGCCGCCGAGCACCTGCCCGAGACCCTGGCCTGGCTGGCGGTGACCTTGACCGAGGCCAAGGCCGATCTGGTGATTGCGCCCGAAACTGCGGTGCCACTGCTGCCGGCGCAACTGGCCGATCTGGCACCGGACTACTGGGCCGGCCTGCAGCAGCACTTCGGCCGCGCTGACGGCCCGGCGGCGCTGATCGGCGTGCCGCTGGGCAGCTACGAGCTGGGCTACACCAACTCGGTGGTCGGCCTGTCGGCGGCGGATGCCAGTGCTGCACCGGGCGAGGGCTTTCGCTACGACAAGACCCACCTGGTGCCCTTCGGCGAGTTCATCCCCAGGGGGTTCCGCTGGTTCACCGAGTTGATGAACATCCCGCTCGGCGACTTCAACCGCGGCCCGGTCAACCCACCGTCATTCCCCGTGGGTGGCGCGCGGGTGGCGCCCAACATCTGCTACGAGGACTTGTTCGGCGAGGAGCTGGCGCGGCGCTTTGCCGACGCCGCCAGCGCGCCCACTGTGCTGGCCAATGTCAGCAACATCGGCTGGTTTGGCGACAGCATTGCGCTGCCGCAGCACCTGAACATCTCGCGCATGCGCAGCCTGGAGCTGCAGCGGCCGATGCTGCGCGCCACCAATACCGGCGCCACTGCGGTGATCGATCACCGCGGCGTGGTGATCGCCGAACTGCCCTACTTCAGCCGCGGCGTGCTGCTGGCCGAGGTGCAAGGCCGCGAGGGTCTGACGCCATTTGCCCGCTGGGCGTCGGCGGCCGGTCTGTGGCCGCTGTGGGCGCTGGCGGTGCTGGGCCTGCTGCTGCCCGGGCGCCGGCAGCGGTCGGCCACCGGGCCGGGCCGCTAAACTGGCGCTCTACCTCTGCCCGATTGCGCCCGGCGAGGGTGCGCCGACCGGCGACACCTGCTGCCCGCCCCAGCCATCCGCCATCCGCCGCCATGCTCACTTTCCAGCAATTGATTCTTCGCCTGCAGGACTACTGGGCCAGCCAGGGCTGCGCGCTGCTGCAGCCTTACGACATGGAAGTGGGCGCCGGCACCAGCCACACCGCCACCTTCTTGCGCGCGTTGGGCCCCGAGCCCTGGAAGGCGGGTTATGTGCAGCCCAGCCGCCGGCCCAAGGACGGCCGCTATGGCAACAACCCGAATCGCCTGCAGCACTACTACCAGTACCAGGTGGTGCTCAAGCCGGCGCCGGCCAACATCCTGGCGCTCTACCTGGGCTCGCTGGAGGTGGTGGGCTTCGACCTGAAGAAGAACGACATCCGCTTTGTCGAGGACGACTGGGAGAACCCCACGCTGGGCTGCTGGGGCCTGGGCTGGGAGGTCTGGCTCAACGGCATGGAGGTGACGCAGTTCACCTACTTCCAGCAGGTCGGCGGCATCGACTGCAAGCCGATCACCGGCGAAATCACCTACGGACTGGAGCGCCTGGCGATGTACCTGCAGGGCGTGGACAACGTCTATGACCTCGAATACACCCAAGGCTTGAAATACGGCGACGTGTTCCATCAGAACGAGGTCGAGCAGAGCACCTACAACTTCGAGCACAGCGATGTCGACTTTCTGCTGCAGGCCTTTGCCGCGCATGAGAAGCAAAGCCAGCACCTGATGAGCCAGCAACTTGCACTGCCGGCCTACGAGCAGTTGCTCAAGGCTGGCCACAGCTTCAATCTGCTGGACGCGCGCGGCGCGATCAGCGTCACCGAGCGCGCGGCCTACATCGGCCGCATCCGTAACCTGGCGCGCGCGGTGGCGCAAAGCTACCTCGACAGCCGTGCCCGGCTGGGCTTTCCGATGGCGCCCAAGGACTGGGCTGACGACGTGCTGGCGCAGATTGCGCAGAAGAAAGCGGCCTGAGCATGAGCACCCAGAACTTGCTGGTCGAACTGTTTGTCGAAGAGCTGCCGCCCAAGGCGCTGAAGAAGCTGGGCGAGGCCTTTGCCGCCGGGCTGGCCGCCGGGCTGCAGGCCCAGGGCCTGCTGGGCGAAGGCAGCGTGGTGACGCCCTATGCCTCGCCGCGCCGGTTGGCCGCGCATCTGACGGCGGTGTCGGCCAAGGCCGCCGACCGCGCGGTGCAGCAGAAGCTGATGCCGGTCAGCGTGGCGTTGGACGCCGCCGGCCAGCCCACGCCGGCGCTGCTGAAGAAGCTGGCGGCGCTGGGCGCCGATGCCTCGGTGCTGCCCGCGCTCAAGCGTGCGCCTGACGGCAAGGCCGAGGCCTTGTTCCTGGACAAGCTGCTGCCCGGCGCCACGCTGGCCGAGGGCTTGCAGCAGGCACTGGCCGAGGCGCTGGCCAAGCTGCCGATCCCCAAGTTGATGAGCTACCAGCTCGAGTCGGGCGATGGCGTCCATCCGGGCTGGACCACGGTGCACTTCGTGCGGCCGGCCCATGGCCTGGTGGCGCTGCATGGCGATGCAGTGGTGCCGGTCAGCGCGCTGGGCTTGCAGTCCGGACGCCAGACCCAGGGTCACCGCTTCGAGGCGACCGTCAGCCCGCTGGTGCTGAAACACGCCGACGACTATCCGCGGCTGTTGGCCGACGACGGCGCGGTGATCGCCAGCTTTGCCGAGCGCCGGGCCGAGATCGTGCGCCAGCTGGCGGCGGTGGCGGCGGCTGCCGGCAAAGACCTGAAGCCGATCGACGACGACGCCTTGCTCGACGAAGTCACGGCCTTGGTTGAGCGGCCGAACGTGCTGCTGTGTCAGTTTGAGCCCGAGTTCCTGGCGGTGCCGGCCGAGTGCCTGATCCTGACCATGAAGGCCAACCAGAAGTACTTTCCGCTGCTCGACGGCAAGGGCAAGCTGACCCACCAGTTCCTGGTGGTCAGCAACATCCGGCCTGCCGATGCCAGCGCGGTGGTCGGCGGCAATGAGCGCGTGGTGCGCCCGCGCCTGGCCGATGCCAAGTTCTTCTTCGACCAGGACCGCAAGAAAACGCTGGAATCGCGTGTGGCCGCCCTGGACAAGGTGGTCTACCACGGCAAGCTGGGCAGCCAGGGCGAGCGTGCCGAGCGGGTGCGGGCCATTGCTCACGCCATCGTCAACCAGCTGCGCGAGCACACGCTGCCGTTCACGGTCGAGGCCAAGGACCAGTTCGAGGTGCTCGACAGCAAGGTGCAGCAGGCCGCGCGGCTGGCCAAGACCGACCTGCTGACCGACATGGTGGGCGAATTCCCAGAACTGCAGGGTGTCATGGGCGCTTATTACGCCCGCCACGAAGGCCTGCGCGACGGCGTGGCCATCGCCATCGAGGACCATTACAAGCCGCGCTTTGCCGGCGATGCACTGCCGCGCAACCACACCGGCACCGTGCTGGCGCTGGCCGACAAGCTGGAAACCCTGTGCGGCCTGTTCGGCATCGGCGCGCTGCCCACCGGCGACAAGGATCCGTTTGCACTGCGCCGCCATGCGCTGGGCGTGATCCGCATCCTGCTCGAGAAGAACCTGCCGCTGGCCGTGCCGCAGTTGCTGGACGCCGGCTTCGCCGCCTTTGCCGACGGCCAGCTTGGCCATGCAGGCGCGCGCGAGGACTTGCTGCATTTCGTCTACGAGCGGCTGACCGGCCTGCTGCGTGAGCAGGGCTACAGCGTGCAGGAGGTCGACGCCGTGGTGGCCTTGCGGCCGACGCATTGGGGCGACATCCCCAAGCGCCTGGCGGCGGTGCGCGCCTTCGCCGCGCTACCCGAGGCCGCGCCGCTGGCCGCCGCCAACAAGCGCGTGGGCAACATCCTGAAGAAGAGCGAGGGCGCTGCTGCGGCCGCCGCGGTGGATGCCGCGCTGCTGGTCGAGCCCGCCGAGGCGGCGCTGCAGGCCGCGCTGGCCCGTGTTGCGCCGACGGCCGATGCGGCTTTCGAGCAAGGCGATTACACCGCCTCGCTGCAGGCGCTGGCAGGCCTGAAGCAGCCGGTGGACGACTTCTTCGACAGCGTGATGGTCAACGCCGACGATCCGGCGCTGCGTGCCAACCGCCTCGCCCTCTTGGGCGCGCTGCACGCGGCGATGAACCGCGTCGCCGAGCTGGCCAGGCTGGCGGCCTGAACGCCAACGCCAAACGGGGTCGCACCATGCAACATGTCGTCAAGCTCGTGATCCTTGGCCGCGACGGCGTGCTCAACGAGTTCCGCGACGACCATGTCAAGGCGCCCGAGGAGTGGTTTGCCATTCCCGGTGCGCTGGAAGCGGTGTCGCGGCTCAACCATGCCGGCTGGCACGCGGTGGTGGCCACCAACCAGTCGGGCATCGGCCGCGGCATGATCGACATGGCCTCGGTCAATGCGGTGCATGCCCACATGCTCAAGCGCCTGGTGGCGGTGGGCGGGCGCCTCGATGCGGTGTTCTTCTGCCCGCACACACCCGAGGACCTGTGCGATTGCCGTAAGCCGCAGCCCGGGCTGCTGCGCGACATCGGCAAGCGCTACGGCATCGATCTCAAGCAGGTGCCGGTGGTCTGCGACACCTTGCGCGATCTGCAGGCAGCGCACGCTGCCGGCTGCGAGCCGCACCTGGTGTGCACCGGCCGCGCCGCCGGGCTGGATGCGCAACAGCTCGAGCACCTTGCCAGCCAGGTGCCCAACACCCGGGTGCATGACGACCTGCCGGCTTTTGCCGAGCACCTGCTGGCGCGCAGCGCCGGCGCCGACCACCGGGCTGACCGATGATCCTGCTGCGCAGCGCGCTCTACATCCTCTGGCTGGCCATCACGCTGATTCCCTGGGCCCTGGTGGCCGTGGTGTTCTCGATCTTCGTGCGCGGCGCGCCGATGTACTGGCTGTGCGCTGGCTGGCTGAAAGCCACGGTCTGGGGCGCCAAGGTGATCTGCGGCGTGAACTACCGGGTGCAGGGGCTGGAGCACCTGCCCACGGCCGCCGATGCCCACGCCGCGGTGCTGCTGGCGCCCAAGCACCAGAGCACCTGGGAGACCTTTGCCTTCCCGGCGATCATGCCGCACCCGCTGGCCTATGTGTTCAAGCGTGAGCTGCTGTGGGTGCCGTTTTTTGGCTGGGCCATCGGCCGCATGGACATGATCCACATCGACCGCAGCCGCCGCACCGAGGCCTGGTCCAAGGTGCTGGCCCAGGGCAAGCGGCTGATGGGCCAGGGCAACTGGGTGATCATGTTCCCCGAAGGCACGCGCATCCCCCGCGGCGAGGCGGGCGACTACAAGAGTGGCGCCGCCCGGCTGGCGATCACCACCGGCACGCCTATCGTGCCGATCGCCGTGACCTCGGCGCGCTGCTGGCCGGGCAAGAGCTGGCTGCTGCGCCCCGGGCTGATCGAGGTGTCGATCGGCCGGCCGATCCCCGTCCAGGGCCGCCGCCCCGACGAATTGACGCGCGAGGTGCAGGCCTGGATCGAGGCCGAGATGCGACGCCTTGACCCCGAGGCCTATGCGCCGGTGGCGCCTTCATAGAATCGGCGCCGATGGGCAACAGCGGCCAATGGGATACCCCGCCTCAGCAGCAACTGTCGCTGTTTGACGCGCTGACGGCTGCACCGGCGGCGCCGCTGCCGTCCTCCTTGGGCGCTGCCATGGCCGAACCGGCGCCGGCCCAGGCCGCAGCACCGCCGCGCTTTCACCACCCGCGCGCCCAGCGCAGCGTGGCACTCGACGGCCACCGCGTGGGCTATGAGTTCCGCCGCGCGCGCCGCCGCAGCATCGGCTTTGTGGTCGGGATTGAAGGCCTGAGCGTCAGCGCGCCGCGCTGGGTGGCGGTGGCCGAGGTTGAGCAGGCGCTGCAGGCCAAGGCCGGCTGGATCCTGCGCAAGCTGCACGAGCAACAGGAGCGCGCTCAGCGCCTGCAGGCGGCGCGTGTGGTCTGGCAGGACGGCACCTCGATCCCCTTCCTTGGCGAGACGGTGATCGTGCTGCTGGATGCGCGGGTCACCGGCGCGCAGCTCAACAGCGATGCCCAGGCCTTGCCGGGTGTGCCCAAGCTCACGCTGCACCTGGGCCTGCCGCAATCGGCCAGCCAGGAGCAGATCCGCGAGGCGGTGCAGAGCTGGCTGCAACGCCAGGCGCGCCGTGTCTTCGAGGAGCGCTGCCAGCACTTTGCGCCCCGGCTGGGCGTGCAGGTGCGGCGGCTGTCGCTGAGCTCGGCTGCCACCCGCTGGGGCAGCGCCAGTGCCGACGGCTCGGTGCGCTTGAACTGGCGGCTGATCCACTTTGCGATGCCGGTGATCGACTATGTCGTCACCCATGAGCTGGCCCATCTGCGCGAGATGAACCACAGCGCCGCATTCTGGGAGGTGGTGCGCTCGGTGCTGCCCGATTTTGAACAGAGCCGCGGCGCCTTGCGCACCGAGCTGCTGCCGCCGTTGGATTGAACGCAGCCTGCAAGTTCACCCTTTTGGGGGAGTGACCTGCAGCCTGAGTGCGGCAAACTCAGGGGAGAGCTGTCGTCATGGCGAGGCAGGGAGAATGCAGGCGTCAAGCGCCGCGGGCGCACACAGCGCCCCAGGGGGTGGAGAAGCGGTGGGCTGGCAACGGCTCGCCGCTTTTTTCCTTCTGGCACAGATCGCCGCGGCGGCTACCGAGGCGATTGGGCTACATTGACGTTAACGTCAATCAACCGCCTCGTACCGCCACCTGTCCGCCATGACCGCCCGTACCGGCAAGACCTTCACCATCACCGAACTGGCGCAGGAGTTCGACGTCACGCCGCGGGCGATACGCTTCTACGAGGACATGGGCCTGCTGGCACCGGCCCGTGCCGGTCGCAACCGCGTCTACACCCAGCGCGACCGCATCCGGCTCAAACTCACGCTGCGCGGCAAGCGCCTGGGTTTTTCGCTGCAGGAGATCAAGCAGCTGGTGACGATGTACGACACCGACAGCGACATGGCGCCGCAGCTCGAGGCCTTCTTGCACGTGCTGGCGGCGCACCGCAGCCAGCTCGAACAGCAGCTCGACGACATCCGCGTCACGCTGGACGAACTGACCCAGCACGAAGGCCGCTGCCGCCAGTTGCTGGCCGTCGCGCGAAAAAAAGCCTGAGCCACCCAGTGCGCGCCGCTTGGCGAGACGGGCCGGATTGGCTATGATTGACGTTTACGTAAACGTCAAGTGATCCGCACTGACCCGACCCGCGTTTGCGCCAGGTTTGTGCCGCAGTGGTGGCAGGATGGCGGGCCATCGACAGCCCCTTGGCGGCCGACAATGCCGCCCAGCCCACCAGGAGACCCCCATGAGCCAATTGCCCGGCCTCGACTTCCAGCTCGGTGAAGACATCGACGCGCTGCGCGATGCGGTACAGGCTTTTGCCGCTGCCGAAATCGCGCCGCGTGCCGCCGAGATCGACCGCAGCGATCAGTTCCCGATGGACCTCTGGCGCAAGCTGGGTGAGCTGGGCGTACTGGGCATCACCGTGCCCGAGCAATACGGCGGCGCCAACATGGGCTACCTGGCGCACATGATCGCGATGGAAGAGATCAGCCGCGCCAGCGCCTCGGTCGGCCTGAGCTACGGCGCGCACAGCAACCTGTGCGTCAACCAGCTCAAGCGCAACGGCAGTGAGGCGCAGCGCGCCAAGTACCTGCCCAAGCTGGTCAGCGGCGAGCATGTGGGCGCGCTGGCGATGAGCGAGCCGGGCGCCGGCTCCGACGTCATCAGCATGAAGCTCAAAGCCGAGGACAAGGGCGGCTACTACCTGCTCAACGGCACCAAGATGTGGATCACCAACGGCCCCGATGCCGACACCCTGGTGGTTTATGCCAAGACTGAGCCCGAACCTGACGGCCCCCACGCTGCGCTGCCCCCCGTGGGGGCGCCCCGGCCTTCGGGCGGCCGGGCGGCCGGCGGCGGCGCACGCGCCATTACCGCCTTCATCATCGAGAAGGGCATGAAGGGCTACTCGGTGGCGCAGAAGCTCGACAAGCTGGGCATGCGCGGCAGCCACACCGGCGAGTTGGTGTTCAACAACGTCGAGGTGCCGGCGCAAAACGTGCTGGGCCAGGTGGGCGGTGGCGCGCGGGTGCTGATGAGCGGGCTGGACTATGAGCGCGCGGTGCTCACCGGCGGGCCGCTGGGCATCATGCAGAGCGTGATGG
>JBBQZM010000113.1:0-12042 GCA_038207685.1 Burkholderiales bacterium | reverse complement strand
GGCTGAACAACCACCCGGGCTACATCGACAGCGGTTTCAACGATGCCGAGGTGCTGCGCGCCTACATCACGCGCCGCAGCCCGTTGAAGGTGGCCGACTATGCGCCCGGTGATGCGGTGACGCGGCGCTGAGCTGGCGCCGTGGCCCGGCGCTGCCAAGCCTGAAACCGCTGCACCCCGCTGCACCCCGGCGCGTCTCGTCGCCGCCCTCGCTGAATGCCGACGCCATGATGCTTCCCGCCGAAATCATCCGCGCCAAGCGCGACCGCAAGCCATTGGCCGAGGCGCAGATCCAGGCCTTTGTGCGCGGCCTGGTCGATGAGTCCTGGAGCGAAGGCCAGGTTGCCGCACTGGCGATGGCGGTGCTGCTCAACGGCATGGACCGCGATGAATGCGTGGCGCTGACGCGGGCGATGATGCACTCAGGCCAGGTGTTGCGCTGGGACGATGCCGGGCTGCACGGACCGGTGCTCGACAAGCATTCCACCGGCGGCGTCGGTGACAAGGTCAGCCTGGTGCTGGCGCCCATCGTCGCGGCGTGCGGCGGTGTGGTACCGATGGTCAGCGGCCGCGGCCTGGGCCATACCGGCGGCACGCTGGACAAGATGCAGGCGCTGCCGGGCTACGAGACTGCGCCATCGCATCCGCAACTGCTGCAGGTGCTGCGCAGCGCCGGCTGCGCCATCGTCGGCGCCAGCGCTGATGTGGCACCGGCCGACCGGCGGCTTTACGCCATCCGCGATGTCACCGCCACCGTCGAATCGGTGCCGCTGATCACCGCCAGCATCCTCAGCAAGAAGCTGGCGGCCGGGCTGGGCAGCCTGGTGATGGACGTCAAGCTGGGCAATGGCGCTTTCATGCAGGATCTGGCGCAGGCTCGCGCGCTGGCCGATAGCCTGATCGCGGTGGCTGCGGGCGCTGGCCTGCCCTGCCGGGCGCTGATCACCGACATGAACCAGGTGCTGGGCTTGACCGCCGGCAATGCGCTGGAGGTGGCCGAGAGCATCAACTTCCTCACCGGCAAGGTTCAAGAGCCGCGGCTGCGCGAGCTGACGCTGGCACTGGCCGCGCAGATGCTGCACGGCGCCAGGCTGGCCAACAGCGTGGCCGACGGTCTGGCGTCGGCCGAAGCGGCGCTGAGCGACGGCCGCGCCGCGGAACACTTCGCCCGCATGGTGGCCGGCCTGGGTGGCCCGCCCGATGTGCTGGCCGATGCCCGTCTGACTGCAGCGCCGGTGGTCATCGACCTGCCCGCGCCGTGTGACGGCGTGCTCGCGGCGATGGACACCCGCGCCATTGGTATGGCGGTGCTGGCGCTGGGCGGCGGCCGGCGGCGGGCCAGTGATGCGGTGGATCCGCGTGTCGGCTTCAGCCATCTGCGTCCGCTGGGCACGCTGCTGCGCGCCGGCGAGCCACTGCTGCGTGTGCATGCGGCCAGCACCGACGATGCGCACGCCGCCAGCCAGACCGTTTTGGCAGCGATCACGCTGGCCGAGCGGGCACCACCGGTGTCGCCCGTGGTGATCGAGGCCCTGCTGCCCGCCGCCCGGCCCACTTGAAATTTCCGACACTGGCCGCGGATGCCTGATCCGTGAGGGACTTGTTCAGCGTTGCCTTAGACTCCGCTGCCCCTTTCCTGCCCGGCTGCTTGGCGGCCGGTTTTTCATCCTGGAGACAAGAACCATGAACCCCATCCGCACCCTCACCGCTGCCGCCCTGGCTTGCTGCCTGTCGATGGTCGTGGCCGCGCCCGCGCTGGCCCAGACCAACATGAAGATCAACATCTCGGTGGCGCAGAACTCGCACCAAGGCGTGGCGATCGACACCTTTGCCAAGGAAGTGGAGCGCCGCACCAATGGCCGCTACAAGGTGCAGACCTTTTACTCGGGCTCGTTGGGCGGTGAGCGCGAGTCGATCGAGTCGGTGCAACTCGGCACCCAGGAGCTGACCTTCAGCTCCAGCGGCCCGGTGCCCAACTTCGTGCCCGAGGCGCGCATCCTGGACATTCCCTTCCTGTTCCGCGACAAGGCCCATGCCCGTGCCGTGCTCGACGGCCCGATCGGCCAGGACCTGCTGACCAAGTTCGACAGCAAGGGCTTCAAGGCGCTGGCCTGGGGCGAAAACGGCGTGCGCCACATGACCAACAGCAAGCGCTCGGTGAATGCGCCCGAGGACTTGAAGGGCCTGAAGATGCGCACCATGGAGAACCCGGTGCACGTGGCGGCCTACAAGGGCTTTGGCATCGTCACCACGCCGATGGCCTTCCCGGAGGTGTTCACTGCGCTGCAGCAGGGCACCGTGGACGGCCAGGAGAACCCGCTGTCGGTGATCATGGCGGCCAAGTTCGACCAGGTGCAAAAGTACCTGACGCTGACCGGCCATGTCTACTCGCCGGCCATCTTCCTGATGAACAAGGCCAGTTTCGACAAGCTCAGCGCTGCCGACAAGCAGGCCTTCATCGAGGCCGCCAAGGAAGGTGTCAAGGTCAACCGCGCGCGTGTGGATGAAGACGATGCCAAGGGTGTGGCCGAGCTGCGCAGCAAGGGCATGACGGTGGTCGAGAACGTCGACAAGGCCAAGTTCGTGGCCGCGTTGGCACCGGTTTATGCCGAGTTCGACAAGCAGTTTGGCAAGGCCAACATCGACGCCATCCGCAACGTCAAGTAAGCCTGTGCGCCTGGCCAGACCGTGAAGCAGACCTTCCTGAAAATTGAACGGGTCACCACCGGTCTGGCCATGGTGCTGGCCTGCGCCATGCTGGTGGTGGCCAGTTCATTGGGCATGTTCCAGATCATCACCCGCTTTGTGCTGGAGCGTCCGGCCGAGTGGACCGAGGTGCTGATCCGCTTCAGCCTGATCTGGATGGTGTTTCTCGGCGTGCCGATGGCGTTTCGCCAGGGCGCGATGGTCAGCGTGGACGTGCTCTACCGCTGGAGTCCCAAGCGCATCCAGCGCGTGCTTGACTGGGTGGTGGCCGGGGCGGCGTTACTGCTGATCTTCGTCATCGTCTGGTGGGGCTGGGACTATGCCAACCGCGGCAAGGTGCAGAGCATGATCGGCCTGGAGGACGTGACCATGTTCTGGGCCTACCTGGCGATGCCGGTGGGCGGCGTGTTCAGCGCCATCGCCATCCTGGGCAACCTGGTCGACCCCAAGCGCATGGAGCTGGAGACCGCGGTATGAGCGCGGCGATGCTGCTGACGATGGTGCTGTGCTTTGCACTCACCGTCTCGGTCGCGGTGTCGATCGGCCTGTCGGCAATCCTGGGCATCCAGATCGGCAACCTGAACATGCTGATCTCGGTCAAGGAGATGTTTTCCTCGATCAACAGGTTCCCACTGGCCGCGATCCCGTTTTTCATCCTCGCCGGCAACCTGATGGAAACCGGCGGCATCTCGCGCCGGCTGGTTGAATTTGCCAAGAGCCTGGTCGGCGGCGTGCAGGGCGGCCTGCCGATGACTTGCGTGCTGACCTGCATGATCTTTGCCGCCGTGTCGGGCTCGTCGGTGGCCACCACCTTCGCCATCGGCGCGATCCTGATCCCGGCGCTGCTGCAGCATGGTTATCCCCGGCCTTTTGCCGCCGCGCTGCAGGCCACCAGCGCCGAGCTCGGTGTCATCATCCCGCCGTCGATCCCGCTGATCCTCTACGGCGTCAGCGCCGAAGTCTCTATCGGTGAATTGTTCATCGCCGGTTTCGGCCCGGGTTTGCTGATCGGCGGCGCGCTGATGCTCTTCGTCTGGGCCTATTGCAAATACAAGGGCTGGGGCAAGAACGACGGCGACGGCCGGCTCGGCGTGGGCCGCGCCACCTGGCAGGCCAGCTGGGCCTTGATGATGCCGGTGATCATCCTGGGCGGCATCTACGGCGGTGTGTTCACCCCCACCGAGGCGTCGGCGGTGGCGGTGTTCTACGCACTGGTGGTCGGTGTGGTGATCTACCGCGAGATCAAGCCACGCGACCTGGCGCACATCCTGCGCAAGTCGGTGATGTCCAGCGCGGTGATCATGTTCATCATCGCCAATGCCGGCTTGTTTGCCTTTCTGATCACCCGCGCCGGCGTGCCCGACGCGATCGGCCACTGGCTGCAGGAGGTGCTGCAGTCGCCGGCCTACTTCCTGCTGGGCATCAATGCCGCGCTGTTCGTGATCGGCATGTTCATCGAGACCAGCGCGGCCATCATCGTGCTGGCGCCCATCCTGGCGCCAGTGGCCATGCACTTCGGCATCGACCCGGTGCACTTCGGCCTGGTGATGGTGGTCAACCTGGCGATGGGCATGATCACGCCGCCGTTCGGCGTCAACCTGTTCGCCGCCTGCACGGTGGCCCGCATCTCGCTGGACCGCATCGTCAAGGACTTGTTGCCCTTCGTGCTGGTGATCCTGGCCTGTCTGATGGTGATCACCTACGTGCCCGTGCTGTCGCTGGGGCTGCGCGACCTGGTCTACAAGTAGGCCGCCGGGCGGCGGTCAGGGACGGGCGTAACCGGCGTCCAGCGCCGGGTGCGCGGTACTGGCCTGTTGTGCCCCGGCGGTTTCGGCGCGGCGATCGACCAGCGCATCGGTCAGCATCGCCGCCGCCCACATGGTGCCCAGCGTGACAAAGGCGGTGAGTGTGAACACCGAGGCGCCCGAAACGCCCGCGCCCACCGCGCAGCCGCCGGCCAGCATGCCGCCAAAGCCCATCAGCACCGCGCCGGCGATGTAGCGCCGCATCGACTGGCCGCCTTGAAAGCCTTCAAGCTTCCACTCGCGCCACAACAAGGCGGAGATCGCTGCGCCGATGAACACACCCGGCACCAGGCCGAGGTCGAATTTCAGCGCCTGGCCGGGCGGCGACAACACCAGCATCAGCGTGTCGGCAGCCGGGCCGGTGAAGGACAGGCTCTGGATCGGCAGCACCGCGTCAAAGGCGGCACGGCTCAGCCCATAGGTGGCCAGCCAGGCCAGCGCCACCATCACGCCCACGCCGAGGGCGCCGAACCAACCCCAGAAGCGCACCCGCTGCCGCCGCGCCCAGATCAGGGCGGCGGCCAGCCAGAGCGCGCCGAACAGCAGGCCGCCGACATGGCCCAGGCCGGTGAGCGCCAGCACGTCGCGGGCGCCGCCGCCGTCCACCGTCCACCACCGTGAGATTGTTTCGCGCAGCGGCGACAACAGGCCGCCCAGCGCCGATTGCGCGGTAACGGCGAACACCCCGCCCGACAGCAGCGCGCGCAAATTACCTTGCGCCGCCAACACCAGCAGCCGGCTCGAACAGCCGCGTGCCAGGATCATGCCGGCGCCAAACAGCGCACCGCCGATGGCCGCGCCCGACAGGCTGCCGCGCGCCGCCAGCTGGCGGGCGTCGCTGACGTCCAGCCAGCCCGCCAGGATGAAGGCTTGGGTCAGCAGCACTGCGCTGGAGAAAGTGAACAGCCAGACGGTGAGCTTGCCCTCGCGGCTGCCGCGGGCGAACTCGATCACCGCCGCGCGCAGGCAGAAGCGCGAGCGGTGGGCAAAAAAGCCGAACATCACGCCGATGGCCAGACCCAGCGCCGCCGAGGCGCCGGCTTCGCCGAACCGGCCGATCAGGCCTTCGAACAAGGTTGGGATCACGTGCGCATCACTCCATCAGTGCTTGCTGATGGGCTGATGATCGCTGAGCCGGCTGGCGCCGACCTTGATCCCGGTCAGTCCGCTGCGCCAGCGATCACATCAGGGTGTCGGCCCAGATGTTGCGCGCCCAGGCCTGGGCGTAGGCGCCTTCCAGGTCGGAGCGCACATCCGACACCCCACCCGAGCCGCCGATGGTGGCAAAGGTCTTTTGCGTCGGCACGAACTCGTGCACGCTGGCGACGTGGATCACATGGGTGGCATCGACATAGCTCATGCAGACATTGGTGAGCATCGGATGCGGGTTGATGTCCAGCCCCTGCAGGTCGGCAACGATGGCCGCCGCCGTGACCTTGGCATGTGAATTGGCCATGTGGCCCGACTTGGGCATGCCGGCCGCCACCTGGATCGCGTCGCCGATGACGTGGATGTTCTTCGCCGCGGTGGATTCGAAGTTCAGGAAGTTGACGTGGCACCAGCGCGCATTGGCATTGGCCAGCCCGGTCTGCACCGCCAGGCCGCCGGCGCGCATCACCGGCAGCACGTTGAGCACGTCGGCGCGCACGTCCTCCTGCACCTCGAACTTCACGGTGCGGGTCTTGCCGTCCACCGCTACGGCCTTGTGCTGGCCGCGGTACTCGATCATGCCCGGATACAGATCGGCCCAGGCCCGCTTGAACAGCGGGCCCTTGCTGGTGACATCGGGGTTGGCGTCGAGGATCAGCACCTTGCTGCGCGGCTTGTGGCGCTTGAAGTAGTGCGCCACCATGCTGGCACGCTCATAGGGGCCGGGCGGGCAGCGGTAGGGCGCCTCGGGGATGGCCATCGCAAAGGTGCCGCCATCGGGCATGGCTTCGAGCTGGCGGCGCAGTGCCAACGTCTCGGCGCCGGCCTTCCAGGCATGCAGGATCCGGCCGGCCTCGTTGGCCGCCTGCAGGCCCTGGATGCGCTCCCAGATCATGTCGATGCCAGGGGCCAGCACCAGCTTGTCGTAGCTCACCGTCGCGCCGCCGTCCAGCCGCAGCTGGCGCTTGTCGGCATCTACCGCCGCCACCCGGTCGTGCACGATGCGCACGCCATGGCGCTCGCTCAGGCCGGTGTAGGGGTTGGTGATGTCGGCCATGCTGCGGTCGCCGCTCAGCACCAGGTTGCTCACCGGGCAGGAGATGAAGTTGCGGTTGGGCTCGATCAGCATCACGTCGATGCGGTAGTCCGACAGCAGCCGGATGTACTTGGCCGCGGTGGCGCCGCCATAGCCGCCGCCCACCACCACCACCTTGGCCGAGTTGGCTGATCCGCCGCTGCTGGCGCAGCCCGAAAGCAAGCCCAGCGAGCCGGCGGCGCCGCCCAGTGCGGCGCCCTTGATCAATTGCGCCAACAGCTGGCGACGATGCATCGTGTTTTGGTTCATGGCCTGGCCCTCACTTCTGCGCAGCAAAGTAGGTGGACAGCTCCTCGAGCTGCTCCTGCGAATAACCCCGCGTGATCTGGTGCATGATCGTCGCCGGCCGCTGGCCGGTGCGAAAAGCCATCAGCTGGGTCAGCAGATGCTGCCTCGGCAGTCCGGCCAGTTTCACCATCGCCTCGCCGGCCACGGCATGGCCATCGGTGCCATGGCACTGGGCGCAGGTGGCGGCCAGCGCGCGGGTGCGCAGCCGCAGGTCTTCAAGCGCCCAGGCCGGTGAGGCCAGTGACAGGGCCAGCACCAGGCCGGCGCCGCGGGCTAGCCCGCTGGACAGGAGGGCGCGCGGGCTGCGCGGGGGCGTGGTCTGCATGTCTGTCGTCCTTGGTTTGGCTGGATGGTGGTGACCCGATTCGACCGGCCAGCGTGGCTGCGGGTCCGGCCGGCCCCTATCTTGTCATCGGGCGAGGCCTGGGCGTATAGTGTCCAAAATATCGCTACATCCGCATGTAGTGCTATCCCTATGCCACTGTTGCTGCAATCTTCCTGGCCGGCTGTTCGCCGCATCCGCGCGCTGCGCCGCGCAGCTTGGCTGTGGGGCGTGGCGCTGCTCGCCAGCGCTGGCGCGGCAGCGCAGCCGGCGCCGCCCGTCACGCCAGCCACCACCGTGCGCATGGTCGCCACCGCGGTGGCCGAGAACACCTGGTTTGTGCAGGGCCAGAGCGCGCTGGGCTCGGCCGCCAACCAGAACTTCATTTCCAACGCCGCCTTCGTGATTGCCGATGACGGCGTGTTGGTGATCGACGCGCTGGGTTCGCCGCCGCTGGCGCGCCAGTTGCT
Organism: Burkholderiales bacterium; assembly: GCA_038207685.1. Taxonomy (GTDB): domain Bacteria; phylum Pseudomonadota; class Gammaproteobacteria; order Burkholderiales; family Burkholderiaceae_C; genus Pseudaquabacterium. The sequence continues at coordinate 4,207 of JBBQZM010000113.1, read as the reverse complement.
GGCGCTGATCCGTGAGAAGACGCCGCTGCCGGTGCGCTACCTGGTGGCCACGCACTGCCATGCCGACCACATCTACGGCCTGCAGGTGTTTGCCGACCTGGGGGTGTCCATCGTCGGCCATGTCGGCTGCCGCGATTACCTCAACTCCGATACCGCCCGCCAGCGACTGGCCGCCAGTCGCGAGGAACTGTTTCCCTGGATCGACGAAAACACCCGTCTGGTGGCGCCCGACGTCTGGATGGGCGAGGCTGGCAGCGAGGAGGATCTGGTGCTGCGCATCGGCCAGCGCAGCTTTCGCGTGCGGCATGCGGGCCCGTCGCACACCACCGAAGACCTGATCGTGTACGACGCCCAGACTGGCGTGCTGTTTGCCGGCGACATCGTGTTCCGCGGCCGTGTGCCCTTTGTTGGCCAGGCCGACAGCCGGCGCTGGATCGCCGCGCTGGACCGCATGCTCGAGCTCAAGCCGCGGCTGCTGGTGCCGGGCCACGGCCCGGTGTCGACATCGCCGGCCGAGGACTTGCAACTCACCCGTGACTACCTGATGTACCTGCGCCAGACCATGGGCCGCGCCGCGCGCCAGATGGAGCCCTTCGACGAGGCTTATGCGGCCACCGACTGGTCACGTTTTGCCGCGCTGCCGCTGTTCAACGCCGCCAACCGCATGAATGCCTACAACACCTACCTGCTGATGGAGCGGGAAGCGCCATGAGGCCGACCGCCGCCGATGCCGACCGTCGGCGCTGGAGCCAGCGCGCGCTGGCGCTGGCCTGCGGTGGCTGGCTGGGTGCAGCCGGGGTGCCGGCGACGGCAGCCGTGGCGGCCACTGGCGACCGCATCGCCTGGCCCGATTTGCGGCTGCTCGACGGCCGGCCGCTGCCTGCGCCAGCCCTGCACCAACGCGCTGCGGTGCTGGTGTTCTTCTCGACCAGCTGCCCGTTCTGCAGGCGCCACAACCAGCATGTGCAGAAGCTGGTGAATGCCAGTACCGGCTTGCCGCTGCAGGTGCTGGGCGTGGCCCAGGACCGCAACGCCGACGATGTGCGGCGCTACATGGCGCAGCAAGGCCTGCGCTTCGACGTCACGCTGGACGAGCAAGCGCTGCGTGGCCTGCTGAGCCCGCGCCGCGTCATTCCGCTGACCTGCGTGCTCGACCGCGAAGGCCGGCTGCGCGAAGTGATTCCCGGCGAGATGTTCGAGGAAGATGTGCTGGGCCTGGCGCGTTGGGCCACCGCCTGAGTCACACCGCCGATCGCCACACCCCAGATCGCCACACCCCAGATCGCCACACCCCATCAGGAAGACCGTCATGCAACAACAGATTCGCCGCAGTGCCGTTCTCGGCGCCGTCGCACTGGCGCTGTGGGCCGGCGGGGTCTCCACCGTCGGCGCTGCCGAGCCGGCCGAGTTTCGCGGCGCTGACCTGGCGCTGGGCCAGCGCCTGATCCAGCAGCACCAGTGCGACGCCTGCCATGCGCGCAAGGTGGGCGGCGACGGCAGCGCGATCTACCGGCCGAACGGCCGCATCAGCCGGCCGGCGGCACTGCTGGCGATGGTCGAGATGTGCAGCACCGAGCTGAACCTGCAGCTGTTTCCAGAAGATGTGGCCGCGGTGGCGGCGGTGCTGCAGCGCGACCATTACCGCTTCCGGGCGCCCTGAGCGGTGCGCGCTCCAACGTGCGTGGGGCCCTGTGCATCAGTGGCTGCGCATAGAATGAAAACCAGGCATAGCCAGGGGAGTGGAGCAGCATGCAAGCCAGTGAAAGTGCCGACGCAGTGTTTGAATCGGTGGCCGAGTTGTTCTCTCTGCTGTCCACGCCGATCCGCCTGAAGATCATCGGCGCGCTGTGCAACGGCGAGAAGAACGTGTCGCAGCTGCTGTCGGAGATCGACACCACGCAGCCCAACATGTCGCAGCACCTGTCCACGCTGTACCGCGCCGGGGTGCTGGGCAAGCGCCGCGACAGCACGCAAATCTACTACCGCTTGCAGAGCGAGCGCGTGGCCTCGCTGTGCCGCGCGGTTTGCACCCAGGTGGCCATCGAGCTGGATCCCGAGGCCGAGTTGCCGCCCACTGAGCGGCTGCTGCCTGCCGGCGTGCGCTGAGCCTGCGCGCCGCCGCCAGCGGCGTGCGCTACTTCAACTGCGTGCCAGCGGCGTCGAAGACCTGCACACTGACCGGGATCGCCGCGCGGATGCTGCCGGTGACGGTGCAGAAGTCCTCGAAGGTGGCCAGCGCGCGGTCCAGATGTTCGATGCTGCTGCCGGCCACGCCCAGTGTCAGGCGGGTATTGATGGCCAGCACGCGCAGCCGCTTGTCGGCATTGCGGCCGACTTCGGCATTCACCTCGCAGGCCAGCGTGCCAGGGTCTTGCTTGAACTTGCGCAGCGAAAACAGCAGCGATGCGGCCAGGCAGTTGCCCACCGCCGCGCACAGCAGCTGCGCCGGTGACGGGCCGGCGCCCTCGCCCAGCGGCGCGGGCTCGTCGGACAGCAGCGCGGGTGCACTTCCGCCGAAGTCGTTCTGGAACTGGTAGTCGTGCTGCTGCGTCAGCTGCACGGTGACGATCGGTTCGCTCATGAGGGCTCCTTGTTCACAACAACTCGGCTTTCCATGGCGCAAGGCGCCACCCATTCGGAATGAATCTGCAGCATGCAACTGGCCGCCGCGGAACCGGCTTTGCCGGGCCACTGGGGGCTGCCCCCCTGGGTGGGGCGAGCGTGGACGCGAGGGCCTGCCTGCGCAGGCCCGAACGCCTGGCGAACCGCCCGAGCTCTGCGAGGGCGTGGACTGCCGCAGGCGCTACGGGGGGGATTCAATTCAGCGCACCTTGCCCAGCAGTGTCTGCACGTCTTCCAGCACGGCAGCCAGTTCGGCTTCGCGCTTGGCGTCGGGGGCCAGGCGCGCGCCCAGTTCCTGCTGCATGAAGCACACCGTCATGCGCACATAGGCGCTGTCGAGTGCCTTGCGCACGGCGGCCATCTGGCTGCCGATGTTCAGACAGGGCTCACCCGCCTCGATCATGCGCTGGATGCCGCGCAACTGGCCTTCGGCACGCTTGAGCCGGTTCATCAGGTCGGTGCGTGCGGCCTCGTCGGTGAGCTGTGACATGTTGCAAGCCGCCCTGGGAGAGGACGATGGGTCAGGGAGTTGCATTGTCGCTGCCTGGGTCAACGGCGGTCGCTTTTAGCGATTTTCAGCGTGGCGCGGTTTCGGGCACGCCCAGCTTCTTCAGGATGTAGCCCAGCGGGCACACCTTGCTGAAGCCGAACTGCAGCAGGTTGGCGCCAACAAAGGCAGTGAAGGCCAGCCACCAGGGGCTGACGAACAAGGGGCTGGCTTCGACGCCGAGCAGCAGGCTCAGCAGGATGAAAAAGCCGGCGAAGACATGGATCAAGCGGGTCACGGTCATGGTGTTACTCCGGGGTGGTTGTTGGGGAGGGTGTGGAGGAAGGTGCAGGGGAAGGTGCAGGGGAAGGTTCGGGATGGCGGCTGCGGAAGGCCGCGTAGTACAGCACCGGGATCACCACCAGCGTCAGCAGGGTGGAGACCAGGATGCCGAATATCAGCGAGACCGCCAGGCCGTTGAAGATCGGGTCGTCGAGGATGAAAAAGCCGCCGATCATGGCCGCCAGTCCGGTCAGCGCGATCGGCTGGGCGCGCACCGCCGCCGACGACACCACCGCCTGCTTGAAGGCCATGCCGGCGGCCAGTTGCAGCTCGATGAAGTCGACCAGCAGGATCGAGTTGCGCACGATGATGCCGGCCAGCGCGATCATGCCGATCATGCTGGTGGCGGTGTACTGAGCGCCGAGCAGTGCATGCCCCGGCATCACGCCGATGATGGTCAGCGGGATCGGCGCCATGATGATCAGCGGCGTGAGATAAGAGCCGAACTGCGCGACGACCAAGAGGTAGATCAGCACCATCCCGACCGCGTAGGCGGTACCCATGTCCCGAAAGGTCTCAAACGTGATCTGCCACTCGCCGTCCCACTTGATGGCGTAGTCGCGGTAGGCGTCATCGGGCTGGCGGATGAAGAACTCGCCGAGCTTTCCGCCGCCTGGCGTCGTGATGCCGGCCAGCTTGCTGCGCATGCCGAACATGCCGTAGAGCGGGCTGTCGAGCGCACCGGCCATGTCGCCGACGACGAAGTTCACCGGCAGCAGATCCTTGTGATAGATAGGCTGCTCGCGCAGTGTGTCG
>JBBQZM010000112.1:0-12149 GCA_038207685.1 Burkholderiales bacterium | reverse complement strand
CAACCCCGTCGTGCCCTGGCCGGGCAGGGTCGGGAAGCGCACCGTCGACATCACCGCCAGGCTCAGCGCGGCCACCCCCATCAGCGCCAGGTAGGCGCCCGCAAAGGGCTGGTCCAGCGCATCGCGGCTCCAGCTGGCCAGATTGGGGCCGACCACCGCGCCCAGGATGCCACCGGCCAGCACCCAGGAGATCGCGCGCTCCTTGAACTCGGGCTTGACCAGTTCAACCGCGGCAAAGCGGTAGAGCGAACCGTTGGCGTTGTAGTAGCCGGCCACCAGCGTGGCCGCACACAGCTGCCAGAAATTGCGGCTGATCACGGCGTAAGCGCAGACGCCGGCGCTGGCGATAGCCACCAGCAGACCGAACTGGAAGGTGCGCCGGCGGCCGTAGCGCCGCTGGTGACGCGCCACCAGGGTGGTGGCCAGCGCGCCGCCGGTGACATAAGCGGTGATCGGCACCGTGGCCATCCAGCCCACCGGCGCCAGCGCCAGGCCGACCAGGCCGTTGACGGCGATGAAGACCACGTTGTTGATCATCAGCAACCCCTGGCACAGGGTCAGCAGTGCAAGTCGCAGATTCAAACGGTGGTCTCCCAGGCAGCGATGCAGGCCAGCACGGCCAGTGGTGCGGTATCGGCGCGCAGCACCCGCGCGCCCAGGCTGACCGGCAGAAAACCCGCCGCCAGCACCGCTGCCTGCTCGGCCGGCGCCAGCCCGCCCTCGGGGCCGCTGAGCACCAGCAGCGGCTCTCCGGCCGGCGGCCGTCGCGCAATCAGTGGCAACGCACCGTCAGCCAGGCTCAGCACCCAGCGCTGACCTTCGGCAGCGGCCTGGGCCGCCAGCCAATCGCGCAGCAATTGCGGCGCTTCGATCTGTGGCACGCGGTTGCGGCCGCTTTGTTCGCAGGCGGCCACCGCGATCGCCTGCCAGTGTGCGGCCTTGCGCTCGGCACGATCGCCGGCCACGCGCAACACCGAGCGCTCGCAGACCAGCGGCACGATGCGCGCCACACCCAGCTCGGTGGCCTTTTCCACCAGCGTGTCCATGCGCTCGTTGGCCGGCATGCCCAGCGCCAGCGTCACCGGCGTTGCCAGTTCACGCTCGATCGGCTGGTGTGCCAGCGCTCGGGCGCTGACGGTCTTGCGGCCCATCACCCGCACCTCGGCCGACCATTCGCCGCCCGCGCCGTCGAACAGCGTCAGCGCCGCGCCCGGCTGCAGCCGCAGCACCTGCACATGGCGGCTGGCACTGGCGGGCAGGTTGATCTCGGCGCCGCGCTGCAGCGGCATGGGGACGTGGATACGAGGTGACATGGACGGGCACGGACGAAGCCCTGCAGTGTGCCCCAAGACCGGCGGGCCGCCGCAAGCTCAGCTCAATCGACGGCCAGCAGTCGCCGGGCCAGTGCGCGTTGCGCCATCTCGGCCCGGACGGTTTCGGTCTTGACGAGACGCCGGCTCGGCCACTGCGCGTGGTGTCACGCTGACCGCTGCGCCTCGCGCAGTTCCCGCCGCAGGATCTTGCCCACTGCGGTCTTGGGCAGGTCAGCGCGGAACTCCACCGTGCGCGGCCGCTTGTAGCCGGTCAGGTTGGCCTCGCAGTAGCTGCGCACGTCGGCCTCGGAGAGCGTCTTGTCCTTCTTGACGATCACCACCTTGACCGACTCGCCCGATCGCTCGTCGGGCACGCCCACCGCGGCACATTCCAAGACGCCGGGCATCTGCGACAGCACGTCCTCGATCTCGTTCGGGTAGACGTTGAAACCGCCCACCAGGATCATGTCCTTCTTGCGGTCGACGATGCGGAAAAAGCCGCGCTCGTCCATGGTGCCGATGTCGCCGCTGCGGAAAAACCCGTCGGCAGTCATCACCTTGGCGGTTTCGTCGGGCCGCTGCCAGTAGCCGGCCATCACCTGCGGGCCGCGAATGGCGATCTCGCCGGGCTGGCCGACGGGTACTTCGTGGCCATCGTCGTCGAGCAGCACCAGTTCGGTACTGGGCATCGGCAGGCCGATGGTGCCCGAGTAGGCCGTCGAATCCACCGGATTGCAGGTGGCCGACGGGCTGGTCTCGGACAGGCCGTAACCCTCGCAGATCGGGCAGCCGGTCTTCTCCAGCCACAGCCGCGCCGTGCCCTGGGTGACCGCCATGCCGCCGCCCACCGAGATCTTCAGCTGGCTCCAGTCGACGCGGTCGACATGCGGGTGGTTGGCCAGTGCATTGAACAGCGTGCTGACCGCCGGAAAGCTGTGCACAGGCTGCGCCGTCAGGTCCTTGATCAGCGCCGGCAGGTCGCGCGGGTTGGCGATCAGCAGGTTGCAGCCGCCCATCTTCAGGCCCAGCATCATGTTCGAGTTGAAGCCGAAGATGTGGTACAGCGGCAGCGCGCAGACAGTCACCACCTGCTGGCCAGTCGGGATCTTCTTGAGCGCCGGCTGATACCAGGCCTCGGCCTGCAGGATGTTGGCCACCAGGTTGCGGTGCAGCAGCACCGCGCCCTTGCTGACGCCGGTGGTGCCGCCGGTGTACTGCAGCACGGCGATGTCGTCGGGGCCGACCTGGGCCGGCTGCAGGCGTGACTGGCGGCCCTGGGCCAGCGCCTGGTTGAAGCGGCTGACCTTGACGCTGGCCGGCAGCCTGAAGACCGGCACCAGCCGCTTGACGCGGCGCACCAGATGGTTGACCAGCGCGCCCTTGAGCAGGCCCAGCATGTCGCCCATCGTCGCCAGCAGCACGGTCTTGATGGGCAGTTGCTCGATCACCTGGGCCAGCGTGACGGCAAAATTCTCCAGCACGATGATGGCCTTGGCGCCCGAATCCCTGAGCTGGTGCTCCAGTTCACGCGGCGTGTACAGCGGGTTGACGTTGACCACCACCAGCCCGGCGCGCAACACCGCCGCCACCGCCACCGGGTACTGCGGCACATTGGGCATCATGATGGCCACCCGGTCGCCGCGCACCAGGCCCTGGCCCTGCAACCAGGCCGCCAGCGCGCGCGAGGCCTCGTCGACCACCTCATAGCTGATGGCCTTGCCCATGAACTTGTAGGCGCACAGCGCCCGGTACTTGCTGAAGCTGTCGTCGAGCAAGGCCACCAGCGAAGGGTACCCATCGGTCTTGACCTCCGCCGGCACGCCGGCGGGGTACTGCTTCAACCAAATCTTCTGCATCAAGGGACTCCAGGGGTCGCGCTGATTCTGACCCAGCGCTGACAGCCCGCTCATCAGGGCATTCGATAGCGGCAGGCGCGCGCTATCCTGGGCCACAGCCGCCGCCAACCCCGCCCGCCATGCCCGCCGCACCGATCTTCATCAGCTACCGCCGCGACGACACCGCCGGTTACGCCCGCGCGGTGTACGACGCATTGGCCCAGCGCTTCGGCCATCAGCGCGTGTTCATCGACGTCGACGACATCGCCGCCGGCCAGGCCTTCGACACCGCCATTGAGCAGGCGGTGGTCGGCAGCGAGGTGCTGCTGGTGCTGATCGGCCCGCGCTGGCAGGGCCAGCGCGACGGCGGGCCGCCGCGTCTGCATGACCCCGGCGATTTTGTGCACCAGGAGGTGCTCGCCGGGCTGGCCCGTGGCATGCGTGTGATCCCGCTGCTGTTCGACGGCGCGGTGATGCCTGGCGAGGCCGAGCTGCCGGCACCGCTGCGGCCGCTGGCACGCCGCCAGGCGCTGGCGATGGATGCCAGCCGCTTTGCCGCCGATACCGAGCGCCTGGTGGCCGTGCTGCGCGAGGCGCTGGGCGAGCCCGAGGCTGGGCCGGCGCCGCCGGCTACAGCCTCGCTGCCGGCCTCTGCCCCAGCAACTGCCGCCGGCAGGCGCAGGCTGTGGCTGCTCTCTGCACTGGCCGTCGTGCTGGTGACCGGCGGCGCGCTGCTGGCCTGGCGCGTCGGGCCCGGTGCTGCGCCGCCAGTGGCCGAACGCGCAGCGATCAACGGCCGCTGGGTGGCCGAGGTGGTCTACGACTGGCCGAACGCGCGCTATACCGAGCACTTCCAGTTTGCCGGTGAAGCCGGCGAGTTGCACGGCAGCGCCTCGTTCCTGCAACAGGAGCGCGGCACTCTCGAAGGCCGCGTCGACCCTGCCGGCCTGTCGTTCGTCACCCGAACACGAGAGCAGCTGGGCGGTGACGATTCAGGCCTGGCCGTCAGCCACCGCTACCGCGGCCGCCTGGTGGGCGACGCGCTGCACTTCGTGATGCAGACCGAGGGCGGCTACTCCGCGCACCGCCCGGTCGAGTTCGTGGCGCGACGCAGCGCACTGTAAAGACTGCCGGTTCAGCCCAACGCAGCGTCGATCTGCTGCACCAAACCCAGGCCGCGGTCCAGCTTGAACAGCATCGCGAACACCGCCTTGCCACTGCAGCCGCTGCCTATCGCCGCCGCTGCTGAGCTGGGCCTGCCCGGCCGCCACGGCGTCGGCCACCGCATCGGGCAGCGGCTTGCTGGCCGGCAGGTCGATCACCAGCTTGGGCAACGGCGGCTCGGGCGGCGCCGCAAACAAGGTGCCCGCCTGCCAATCATCCTGCCAACCCAGCGGCAGCTGCGGCGCGATCATCGATGCCATGTCCAGCGGGCCGAAACCCATGCCGTCGATCAAGCGGTCGGCCAGCGCATTGGCCGCCAGCCCGGTCTCGGCCTCGGTGACATGGGCATGGGCCTTGTTCAGCGCCGGCCGGCTGCGGCGCCGCGCATAAGGCATGCGCAGCACCCGGCCCAGCAACTGCTCCACCGCGGTGGCCGAGCGGATGTTCTGCACCGAGCACAGGATGTAGGCAAACGGGCAATCCCAGCCCTCGCGCAGTGCCCGCACGGTGATGATGTAGCGCACCGGGCAATCGCGGCTGGCCAGGTCCAGGCCCTCCAGTTCGCGCTGGGTGCCGGTGGCCACCTTCACTTGGTCGGCAGGGATGTGCAGATCGTCCACCAGGTGGGCGCGCAGCACATCCACGTTGACCGGCTCGTTGCTGTTCTGCGCCTGCAGCAGCACGATGGGGCGGATGTAGTCGCCCTGGTTGGGGCCGGCGTCAGTCTCCTCCGTTACTGAATGCGTTGAGGTCATGCGTTCGCTGTAGACCTTCTGCCAGATGGCGTTGGCCACGAAATTCCCACGCCCGAACACCTCATCCATCAACACCTTGAGGTAGTGCGCCTCGTTGTCGTCGATGGTCACCCAGATCGCGCCGTCCTCGCTCAACAGCTCCCGCAGCAGTTACAGCCGCGGCAGCATCATGCTCAGCCACTGCGCGTGCTCCAGGTTGTCGTCGTAGTGCTCGAAGGCACTCTTGGTGTTGTACGGCGGGTCGGGTCGATGAAGATGCACTTCACCCGGCTGCGGTAGAACGGCAGCAGCGCGTCCAGGTTGTCACCCTGGATCAGCAGGTTGCCGGCAGTGTCATCACCCACTGCGGGCGGCGCGGCGCGGTGCGGCCGCAGCACCCGGGTGGGCCACCTGGGCGGCGGTGGCAAAAGCGGCGCCGCGGTTCAGCCAGTCAAGGGTGGGCATCGGGCTCTTGGTCAGTCAGTCGGGCAAGTTGGCGAAGTGGCAGGCCGTCGGCCCGGAGTCGGGCGCCGGAGACCAGGGCTGGGCGCCAGCCCGGTCAAACCTGCCCACGCTCCAGCGCCGCGCGCAGCAGCGCGTTGATGCGGGTCTGCCAGCCGGGGCCGGTGGCCTTCAGGGCGTCCAGCACGTCGGCGTCCACCCGCATCGTCAGCGCCGCCTTGGGCCGCGCCACCTTTGGGCGGCCGCGCAGAGGGCGCAGTTCGGCAAAATCGGCCGAGGACAATTCCCAGGTGTCGGGGTCGGCAGCAATGCCGGCGTTGATCGCCGCGTCTTCTTCAGGCGTAGGGATGATGGTTCCAGGTTTAAGTCTCGGCATAACTCGCCACCACTCTGGCGTTGGCCTTTCGCAGGCTGATGATGCAGCGATCGACGCCGCGGTCGGTGAACACCACGCCATACGGGCGCAGGCCGATGTAGCCGATACCGATCATCCGGGTCTCGCCGTAGCTGCGCCGGTGATCGGGGCGCAGCCACACCGTCTCCCATTCAATCGCGGCAGCATCGGCCAGCGAGACACCATGCTTAAATGCCCGCTGCCATTGGCGCGGCCGGGTGACGGTTGACGCTGCGCCGGGGCGGCCCCTCACACACTCCGCTTTTCATGCGCTTAACCCAGCGCGGTCACCGCCGTGCATCGTCAAGAAAAAGGGCCGGCATGGCCGGCCCTTAGTGGGTGGATGCAGGTGGCCGCGGCAGGCACTCGGTGCCACATGCTGCGGGCGCTTGTTCAGGCCCTCAACGCTGTCAGCACCTCGTCCAGCATCTTCTTGGCATCGCCGAACAACATGCGGTTGTTGTCCTTGTAGAACAGCGGGTTGTCGACCCCGGCGTAACCCGAGGCCATGCTGCGCTTCATGACGATCGAGGTCCGGGCCTTCCAGACCTCGAGCACCGGCATGCCGGCGATCGGGCTGGTGGGATCGTCCTGCGCGGCCGGGTTGACGATGTCGTTGGCGCCGATGACCATGACGACATCGGTCTTGGGGAAGTCGTCGTTGATCTCGTCCATCTCCATCACGATGTCGTAGGGCACCTTGGCTTCGGCCAGCAGCACGTTCATGTGGCCCGGCATGCGGCCGGCCACCGGGTGGATGCCGAAACGCACGTTGACGCCCTTCTCGCGCAGCAGCTTGGTGATTTCGTACACCGTGTGCTGGGCTTGTGCCACCGCCATGCCGTAGCCGGGCACGATGATCACGCTGCGGGCCTCGCGCAGCAGCTCGGCGGTTTCCGCCGCCAGGATCGGAGACACCTCGCCAGCCGGTTCCGCCGCACCGCCGCCAGCGGCAGGCACGCCACCGCCACCACCAAAACCGCCGGCGATGACGCTGAGGAAGTTGCGGTTCATCGCGCGGCACATGATGTAGGACAGGATCGCGCCCGAGGAGCCGACCAGCGCGCCGACCACGATCAGCAAGTCATTGCTGAGCATGAAGCCGGTGGCCGCCGCGGCCCAGCCCGAGTAGCTGTTGAGCATTGACACCACCACCGGCATATCGGCGCCGCCGATGGCCATCACCATGTGCACGCCGAACAGCAGCGCGATGACGGTCATCACCAGCAGCGCCGCCATGCCGGCCCCCATGCCATCGGCATGCAGAAAGACGCGGCCGAACCAGATCACCAGCAGCAGCCCGGCCAGGTTCATCAGATGCCGCCCGGGCAAGGTCAGCGGCTTGCCGCCGATCTTGCCCGAGAGTTTGCCGAAGGCAATGATCGAGCCGGAGAAGGTGATGGCACCGATCAGGATGCCGATGTAGATCTCGATCTCGTGGATCGATTTCTCGGCCGCGGTGGGGAACACTGTCGAGGTGTCGATGTAGCTGGCAAAGCCGACCAGGCAGGCGGCCAGGCCCACCAGGCTGTGCATCAGCGCCACCAGCTCGGGCATCTGCGTCATCTGCACCTTCTTGGCAGCGTACAGGCCGATGCTGCCGCCGACGACCAGGGCGCCAATGATCCAGGCATGGCCGGCCGGCGTGACGCGGGGGCCCAGCACGGTGGCCAGCACGGCCAGCGTCATGCCGATGATGCCGAAGAAGTTGCCGCGGCGCGCGGTCTCGGGGTTGGCAAGCCCGCCCAGGCTGAGGATGAACAGGATGGTGGCGGCGATGTAGGAAACGGTGGCCAAACTGGAGGTCATGTTTCGCTCCGTCGGGCCGCCCCAAAGAGCGAAAGCCCCCGCGGGGGGCAGCGCAGTACACGCAGTGTCAAGCGATGGGGTGTCATGTTGTTCTCCTGATCACTTGCGGAACATCGCCAGCATGCGACGCGTGACCGCGAAGCCGCCGAACATGTTGATGGCCGTGAGCGCAAGCGCCACGATCGAGAGGCCAAGGATCAGCCCGTTGGGCCGGTCGGCCCCGTCGCCCAGCAGCGGCGGCGCCACCTGCACCAGCGCACCGATGGCGATGATCGACGAGATGGCATTGGTCACGCTCATCAGCGGCGTGTGCAACGACGGCGTGACGTTCCAGACCACCATGTAGCCGATGAAGCAGGCCAGCACGAACACCGTGAAGTGGGCCAGAAAGCTGGCCGGCGCGTACAGGCCGACCAGGCCGAAGGCCAGCGCGCCCACACCGAACACCGTGACCAGCGACTTGACCGACATCGGCTCGCTGGCGCCATGGCCATGGCCCTTGGGCGCGGTTACCGCTGAGGCGGCGGGCTTGGGTGGCGGCGCCGCCTGCTTGATCGGTGGCGCCGGCCAGGTGATGCTGCCGTCCTTGATGACGGTGAGGCCGCGGATCGCGTCGTCCTCCATGTTGACGTTGATGACGCCATCCTTGGTCTTGCACAGTTCCTCGGTCACCCGCCACAGGTTGGTCGAGTACAAGGTCGAGGCCTGCTTGGCCAGCCGGCTCACCAGGTCGGTGTAGCCGATGATGGTCACGCCGTGCCGCACCACCGCCTCGCCGGGCACGGTGAGTTCGCAGTTGCCGCCCTGCTCGCCGGCCATGTCGACGATGACGCTGCCCGGCTTCATGCTCTGCACCATCTCGGCGGTGATCAGCTTGGGCGCCGGCTTGCCCGGGATCAGCGCGGTGGTGATGATGATGTCGGCGTCCTTGGCCTGCTTGGCGTACATCGCGCGCTGGGCCTGCAGAAAGCCCTCGCTCATCACCTTGGCATAACCGCCGCCGCCGCCGCCTTCTTCCTCGTAGTCGACCTTGACGAATTCACCGCCCAGTGACACCACCTGGTCTGCCACTTCGGCACGGGTGTCGTTGGCGCGCACGATGGCGCCCAGGTTGGACGCGGTGCCGATGGCGGCCAGACCGGCCACGCCGGCACCGGCGATGAACACCTTGGCCGGCTGAATCTTGCCGGCGGCGGTGATCTGGCCGTTGAAGAAGCGGCCGAAGGCGTTGGCGGCCTCGATCACCGCGCGGTAGCCGCTGATGCCGGCCATCGAGGTCAGCGCATCCATCTTCTGCGCCCGTGACAACTGGCGCGGCAGCGCATCGATGGCCAGCACCGTGATCTTGCGCGCTGCCAGCTGCTGCATCAACTCGGGGTTCTGCGCCGGCCAGATGAAGCCGATCAGCAGGCTGCCCTCACGCAGCAGAGCTACCTCGTCGGGGCTGGGCGCGCGCACCTTGAAGACGATGTCGGCCTTCGCCCACAAGGCTGCGGCGCTGGGCACCACTTCGGCCCCCGCGGCGTGGTAGGTGTCATCGGCGAAGTTCGCTGCGTCGCCGGCGCCGCTCTCGACCGCGACCGAGAAACCGAGCTTGATGAGCTTTTCCACCACATCGGGCACGGTCGCTACGCGCTTTTCGCCGTCGGCCGTTTCCCGGGGTACTCCGATGATCAGACTCATGAACTCATCTCCTCGATTGAATGCTGTGCGCAAGACTGCGCCGCGCTGAACGGCAAGGCCATCACCACGGCACGGCCCGCTGCCGGCTATGGCTCCGGCTTAAGCCCCGTCTGCACGCGCTTTCCTCAGCCGCCGCCCGGGCCACCAGGCGACTCCCGCCGGGAGCTTAACCGAGTTGCTGCGGACGTCTGCCCGCTGCGTGACAGGGCGCACGACCGCTACCATTCGGACATGAGCAACAGCCGTTGGAAACCCAGTGTGACCGTCGCTGCCGTCGTCGAGCGTGACGGCCGCTTCCTGCTGGTGGAGGAGCACACGCCCGAAGGCCTGCAGCTGAACAACCCGGCCGGGCACCTCGACCCGGGCGAGTCACCCGAGCAGGCGGTAGCCCGCGAGTGCCTGGAAGAGACTGCCTGTGCCTTCGTGCCGGCGGCGCTGGTCGGCATCTACCTGGCGCGCTTCGAGCGTCCGGCGCGCGACGGTCAGCCGGTCGAGGACGTCACCTACCTGCGGCTGGCCTACAGCGGCAGCGTGGGCGAGGCCGAGCCTGGCCGGGCGCTGGACAAAGGCATCGTTCGCACACTCTGGCTGACCGTCGACGAGTTGCGCGCCAGCGCCCAACGCCACCGCAGCCCGCTGGTGTTGCGCTGCATAGAAGACTACCGGGCCGGCAAGCGCCTGCCGCTGGACGCGGTGTGGGCCGATGCCTCGCTGCAGCAACCGCGGCGGCTGGCATGAAGACCATGGGACGGAACAAGCAATGAGCGAGGTACGGCAATTCGGCGCGGTCAGCGTGCACCTGGGCGAGAAGTCGGGCAAGTACCCCGACGGCAACCAGGTGCTGGTGCGCGGTGGCGAGTGCCGCGTGGCCTTCGACACGCCGCTGGTGGCCAACCGCATCGGCGCCGAATTCGACGGTGTCGACCTGGTGATCCTCGGCCATGTGCACGAGGACCACATGGCCGGCCTGCACCGCCTGCCCGGCGTGCCGGTGCAGGTGCATCCGGCCGACCTGGACGCCGCACGCTCCTGGGACGGGCTGGCGCGCCACTTCGGCTACCGCGATGAGGTGCTGGCGGGCATGCGGGCCAGGCTGGAAGAAGAGTTCCACTACCAGCCGCGGCCCGATGCCTGCGTTTACCCCGATGACAGCCGCTGGGACCTGGGCGGCGGCGTGCACGTCCGCGCCCAGCACCTGCCCGGTCACACCGCCGGCCACTGCGCGCTGCTGGTCGAAAACGAAGGTCTGGCTTTCATCGGCGACATCGATCTCTCCGGCTTTGGCCCCTACTACGGCGACGCCACCTCCAACCTGGCTGATTTCCGCCGCACCCTGGCCGAGGTGGCGCGGCTGGATGCCCGCGCTTGGGTCACCTCGCACCACCGCGGCGTGATCACCGACCGGGACTTCTTTCTGGCCTCTCTGGCCGCCTTTGCCGGCAAGCTCGACGAACGCCGCGATCGCCTGCTGGTCATGCTGGCGGCGGGCCCGCTGTCGCTGGACGAGCTGGTTCGGCAGCGCCTGCTCTATCCACCCGAGTACGAGGCGCCCAGCGTGGACTGCATCGAGCGCCGCACCATCAGCATGCACCTCGATGAACTGCTCGCCGACGGCGGCGTGCGCCAATTCGACGACGGGCGCTACCTGGCGGTCTGACGTCGGCACACAGCGACTGCGCCGCACGGGCGCATGATGGGCGCTTCATCGCAGCGGAGCACCTCATGACCGAGCCCACCATCGCCCAGAAAGCCCCATTTCCCGTCGCCGTCGAGGCCGGCAAGGACTACTGGTGGTGCGCCTGCGGCAACAGCAAGACCCAGCCCTTCTGTGACAGCTCGCACAAGGGCGGGCCGTTCACGCCGATCAAGTACAGCGCCACCGAGGCCAAGACGGTGTACTTCTGCGGCTGCAAGCACAGCGCCAACAAGCCGCTGTGCGACGGCACGCACAACAAACTCTGACCGCGCCCAGGGCCGGGCTTGCGCCAGCCGCTCGGCGTTCCGGCGCCCGGCCACGGACAATCGCGGCATGAAACCCACCCGCGTGGTCGTCGGCCTGTCCGGCGGCGTCGATTCGGCCGTCACCGCCTGGCTGCTCAAGCAGCAGGGCCATGAGGTGGTCGGCATCTTCATGAAGAACTGGGAGGATGACGACGACAGCGAATACTGCGCGTCGAACATCGACTTCGTCGACGCCGCCGCGGTGGCCGATGTGATCGGCATCGAGATTGAGCATGTCAACTTCGCCGCCGATTACAAAGACCGGGTGTTCGCCGACTTCCTGCACGAATACCAGGCCGGCCGCACGCCCAACCCCGACGTGCTGTGCAATGCGGAGATCAAGTTCAAGGCCTTCCTCGACCATGCGATGCGCCTGGGCGCCGAGAAGATCGCCACCGGGCACTATGCAAGAGTGCGTGAGAGCGCAAGGGGATTCGAGCTGCTCAAAGGCCTGGACCCGCTGAAGGACCAAAGCTACTTTTTGCACCGGCTCAACCAGGCGCAGCTGGCCAAGACCTGGTTCCCGGTGGGTGAACTGCCCAAGACCGAGGTGCGCCGCATCGCCGCCGAGATTGGCCTGCTGAATGCGAAGAAAAAGGACTCGACCGGCATTTGTTTCATCGGCGAGCGGCCGTTCCGCGAGTTCCTCAACCGCTACCTCAGCCACCAGCCGGGGCCCATCGTCGACGACCGCGGCCGCACGCTGGGCCAGCATCTGGGCCTGAGCTTCTACACCCTGGGCCAGCGCCAGGGG
>JBBQZM010000111.1:0-12214 GCA_038207685.1 Burkholderiales bacterium | reverse complement strand
CAAATCCAGCGCCCCTGTCACGGGCGCCTCGCCAGCCGCCAGCCTGGTGTCCAGCCTGGCCCGTGGCGTTTCGCGCGCCATTCCCACGATGGACCGCCGTGTCTTCCTGCGCCGCTCCGGCCTGGGCGTAGGCGCTGGCATCGCAGCCTCGCAACTGCTGATGGTGCGCAAGGCGCAGGCTGCCGATGCCGCTAAGGCCACCGATGGCGCCGCCAAGAAGGTCGAAGTCAAGCGCACCGTCTGCGGCCACTGCTCGGTGGGTTGCGCCGTGGATGCGGTGGTCGAGAACGGCATTTGGGTGCGCCAGGAGCCGGTCTTCGATTCGCCGATCAACCTGGGCGCGCATTGCGCCAAGGGTGCGGCGCTGCGCGAGCACGGCCACGGCGAATACCGCCTGAAGTACCCGATGAAGCTGGTCGGCAACAAGTACCAGCGCATCAGCTGGGACCAGGCGCTGAACGAGATCGGCGCCAAGATGCTCGATCTGAAGAAGCAGAGCGGCCCCGACTCGATCTTCGTCGTCGGTTCGTCCAAGCACAACAACGAGCAGGCCTACCTGCTGCGCAAGTGGATCAGCTTCTGGGGCAGCAACAACACCGACCACCAGGCGCGCATCTGTCACTCCACCACGGTCGCGGGCGTCGCGAACACCTGGGGTTACGGCGCGATGACCAACAGCTACAACGACATGCAGAACAGCAAGGCTGCGCTGTATATCGGCAGCAATGCCGCCGAGGCGCACCCGGTGTCGATGCTGCACATGCTGCATGCCAAGGAAAACGGCTGCAAGATGATCGTGGTCGACCCGCGCTTCACCCGCACGGCGGCCAAGGCCGACGACTATGTGCGCATCCGCTCGGGCTCGGACATTCCCTTCCTTTTTGGTGTGATGCACCACATCTTCAAGAACGGCTGGGAAGACAAGCAGTACATCGAGGACCGTGTCTACGGCATGGAGAAGGTGCGCGAGGAAGTGCTCGCCAAGTGGACACCCGACAAGGTGCTCGAGGCCTGCGGCGTTGATGAGGCCACCTGTCTGAAGGTGGCCCGCACCATGGCCGAGAACCGGCCCAGCACCATCGTCTGGTGCATGGGCCAGACCCAGCACACCATCGGCAATGCCATCGTGCGTGCCTCCTGCCTGCTGCAGCTGGCGCTGGGCAACGTCGGCAAGAGCGGCGGTGGCACCAACATCTTCCGCGGCCACGACAACGTGCAGGGCGCCACCGACGTCGGCCCCAACCCCGACAGCCTGCCCGGCTACTACGGCCTGGCCGAGGGTTCGTGGAAGCACTTCGCCAAGGTCTGGGGCGTCGACTTCGAGTGGATCAAGAAGCAATACGCGCCAGGCATGATGAGCAAGGCCGGCATGACCGTGTCGCGCTGGATCGACGGTGTGCTCGAGAACAACGAACTGATCGACCAGGACAGCAACCTGCGCGGCCTGTTCTTCTGGGGCCATGCGCCCAACTCGCAGAGCCGCGGCCTCGAGATGAAGAAGGCGATGGACAAGCTCGACCTGCTGGTGGTGGTCGACCCCTTCCCGTCGGCCACCGCGGCGATGGCGGCGATGCCCGGCAGGCCTGAAGATCTGAATCCCAACCGCGCGGTCTACCTGCTGCCGACCACCACGCAATTCGAGACCACCGGCTCGGTCACCGCATCGAACCGCTCGCTCCAGTGGCGCGAGAAGGTCATCGAGCCGCTGTGGGAATCGCGCACCGACCACATGATCATGTACCAGCTGGCGCAGAAGCTGGGCTTCGACAAGGAACTGGTCAAGAACTACAAGATGGTGCAGGGCAAGGGCGGCATGGAGCCCGAGACCGAATCCATCCTGCGTGAGATCAACGCCAGCGTCTGGACCATCGGCTACACCGGTCAGACGCCGGAGCGCCTGAAGGCGCACATGCGCAACATGAATGTCTTCGACGTCAAGACGCTGCGCGCCAAGGGCGGCATCGACAAGGAGACCGGCTACAAGCTCGACGGTGACTACTTCGGCCTGCCTTGGCCGTGTTTCGGCACTGCCGAAATCAAGCACCCCGGCTCGCCCAACCTGTACGACAACACCAGGCATGTGATGGACGGCGGCGGCAACTTCCGCGCCAACTTCGGTGTCGAGCGTGACGGCATGTCGCTGCTGGCCGGCAACGGTTCACACTCGCTGGGCTCGGAGCTGACCACCGGCTACCCCGAGTTCGACCACCTGCTGCTGAAGAAGCTGGGCTGGTGGGGCGACCTGACCGAGGCCGAGCAAAAGGCTGCCGAAGGCAAGAACTGGAAGACCGACCTGTCCGGCGGCATCCAGCGTGTGGCCATGGCGCATGGCTGCCACCCTTTCGGCAATGCCAAGGCGCGGGCGGTGGTCTGGAACTTCCCCGATCCGATCCCGCAACACCGCGAACCGCTGTACAGCAATCGGCCCGACCTGATCGCCAAGTACCCGACGCACGACGACAAGAAAGCCTTCTGGCGCCTGCCCACGCTGTTCAAGAGCGTGCAGGACAAGAACAAGGACATCGGCAAGACCTTCCCGCTGATCATGACCAGTGGCCGCCTGGTCGAGTACGAGGGTGGCGGCGAGGAAACCCGCTCCAACCCCTACCTGGCCGAGTTGCAGCAGGAGATGTTCGTCGAGCTCAACCCCAAGACCGCCAACGACCGCGGCATCCGCCACGGCGACTGGGTCTGGGTCAAGACGCCGCCGATGGCCGCGCTGCCCGAGTTCAAGGGCTTGCGTGTCAAGGCGCTGGTCACCGAGCGGGTCGATGCCGAAACAGTGTTCCTGCCCTTTCACTTCTCAGGGCGCTGGGGCGGCGTGGATCTCGCCGCCTACTATCCCGATGGGGCCAAACCGATCATTCGCGGCGAGGCCATCAACACCGCCACCACCTACGGCTACGACAGCGTGACGATGATGCAAGAGACGAAGACGACGCTCTGCCAGATCGAAAAAGCCACCGCTTAAGGAGATTCGACCATGGCCCGCATGAAATTCATTTGCGACTCGGAGCGCTGCATCGAGTGCAACGGTTGTGTCACCGCCTGCAAGGCGGAGCATGAGATCCCCTGGGGCGTCAACCGCCGCCGGGTGGTCACGCTCAACGACGGTGTGCCCGGCGAGAAGAGCATCTCGGTGGCCTGCATGCACTGCAGCGACGCCCCCTGCATGGCAGTCTGCCCGGTCGACTGCTTCTACCGCACCGACGAAGGCGTGGTTTTGCATGACAAGGACGTCTGCATCGGCTGCGGCTACTGCAGCTATGCCTGCCCGTTTGGCGCACCGCAGTTCCCGACCAACGGCACCTTTGGCCTGCGCGGCAAGATGGACAAATGCACTTTCTGCGCCGGTGGGCCCGAAGCCAATGGCAGCGCGGCCGAGTACGACAAGTACGGCCGCAACCGGCTGGCCGAAGGCAAGCTGCCGGCCTGCGCTGAAATGTGCAGCACCAAGGCGCTGATCGGCGGTGACGGCGACGTGGTAGCCGACATCTTCCGCACCCGCGTGCTGACCCGCGGCAAGGGCAGCGAAATCTGGGGCTGGGGCACCGCCTACGGCAAGCCCACGGCCGGCGCCACGCAAGCCAAGGCAGGAGCGAGCAAGTCATGAACAAGCTGATCTCCTTGGGCCTGGTGTCCTGTGCGGTGCTGTTGGCAGCCTGTGGCGAGAAGCCCCAGGTCGCCGCCACCAAGAAGGCCGACGACAAGCCCTGGCAAGGTGCTGCCGGCGGCCAGGTAACGGCGGGTTGGAAGGTCGGCGACCAAGCCAGCTGGCAGGAAGAGCTGAAGATTCGCACCCAGCGCGGCCAGAACGAATACACCCGGGCCACGGCCCAGCCCTGAACCAGGAGCTGCCATGACCGCCTTGATCCGACCCCTGCTCGCCGCTGCCGCCGCACTGTTGCTGGTTGCTGGCGCAGCGGTGGCACAACCCGCCGCCGCCGAGGCGCCCAAGGGCCCACAGGCCGGCTTTGTGGCGCCGGCGGAACCCGAGGCCGACGACACCAACGCCGAACGTGCCCGCACCCAGCCCGGCAATAACGCGCCGATGTGGCGTGCGGTGCGTGAGTCCGGCAACACGCCGGGCACCACCAACCTGCCTGGCGCCGAGATGGGCGTGTTGATCCAGCCGTTTGTGCAGTACCCGGGCTCGCGACTGACGACCGCCGGCGAAGCCTGGCGGCAGGTGCGCAACCAGTGGCTGATTCCCTATGGTGGCTCACTGCTGTTGATCGCGGCGCTGGCGATTGCGTTGTTCTATTGGCGCCGCGGTCCGCTGGGCGGCCACGTTGCTGACACCGGCCGCGTCATCGAGCGCTTCACGCCCTTCGAGCGCGCTGCGCACTGGAGCAACGCGATCGCCTTCGTGGTGCTGGCGGTGTCGGGGTTGGTGATGGCCTTCGGCAAATTTTTCCTGCTGCCGGTGTTGGGCGGCACGCTGTTCGGTTGGCTGAGCTACGTGCTGAAAAACGCGCACAATTTCGCCGGGCCGCTGTTCGCGGTATCGCTGGTGATCGTTTTCGTCACCTTCGTCAAAGACAACTGGCCCCGCCCCGCCGACATCGCCTGGCTCAAACGCGCCGGCGGCCTGTTCGGCGGTGAAGAGGTGCCTTCGCACCGCTTCAATGCCGGCGAGAAGATTGTCTTCTGGGGCGGTGTGTTCTTCCTCGGCTTGGTCGTGGTGGCGTCGGGCCTGGTGCTCAACAAGCTGGTCCCGGGCATGGCTTACCTGCGTGGCGACATGCAGATCGCCCACATGGTGCACGGCGTGGCCACGGTGCTGATGATGGCCATGTTCATGGGCCACATCTACCTCGGTACCATCGGCAGCAAAGGCACCTACAAGGCGATGCGCACCGGCTATGTCGACGAAGGCTGGGCCCAGGAAAACCACGGTCTCTGGCATGCGGACATCAAGGCCGGCAAGATCCCGGCCCAGCGCTCACCTGAGCCCATGCCCGGCTCACTGGCAGCCCACGGGCCGCAAACCTGAGATCGGCACATCGCCGTCACCCCTTTCACCGTTGATGCTGGAGCCCGCATGAAGCGCACCGCAGCCCTCACCCTCTCCGCCCTGCTGGCACTGGCCGGCGCCTCAGCCCAGGCCAAATTGCCCGCGCCCAGCGACGAAGCCAAAGCCAAAGCCGCCGAAACGGCAGCCAAAACCGCCCACGCCGGCAAGGTGGCGAACTTCCAGCTATGCAAGTCGATGGACCAGGTGGCCGCCGGCTACCTCGCTGCCGCCAAGAAGGCTGGCAAGGCCGCATCGGCGCCGGTGGCCACACCACCTTGCGCCGACCCCGGCGCTTTTGTCTATACGCCCGCAGGCGATGCGGCGCCCGTGGCTGCAGCCGCGCCGGCAGCTGCCGCCGCACCTGCGGCCAAGCAGTAAGCGCTTCGCGCCGCCCTTGCCCTGCTGATGACCATCTCCGCCCGCCTGCAGTCCAGCGCCGAAACCGCTCTGCCCAGCGCCTTTGATGCGCCATTGCAGCGGCAGCCGGTGGCCGATGCGCCGCGGTTGACCGCCGCCCAGGGCGAGTTGCTGCGCGAGATCAGCATCCTCGACGAATACGGCGAGCGGCGCTGCATCCACATCCCGGCCGAGCGCCCGCTGACGGTGTTTGTCGACAAGCGCGAGTTGGTCACGCTGATGACGCTGGGCGCATCACCCGAGCTGCTGGTGCTGGGCTATCTGCTCAACCAGCGGCTGGTGGCCTCGGTGTGTGATGTCGAGTCGATCACCGTCGACTGGGAAGTGGGCGCCGCAGCAGTAAAAACGCGCAGCGGCATCGTCGACCTGGCGGAAAAGACCGCGCGCCGCGTCGTTACCACCGGCTGTGGTCAGGGCACAGTGTTCGGCGACGCGATGTCGCAGTTGGATACGGTGCGCCTGCCTGATGTGGCCAGCGCGCGCATCCGCCAGAGCACCCTGCATACCTTGCTCGAACAAATGCGCCAGCGCAACAGCATCCACCGCAAGGCCGGCTCGGTACACGGCTGTGCGCTGTTCCAGGGCAGCCGGCTGCTGATGTTCGTCGAGGACGTGGGCCGCCACAATGCCATCGACACCATCGCTGGCTGGATGGGCATGCACGGCGTGGAAGGCGCTGACAAGACCTTCTACACCACCGGCCGCCTGACCAGCGAGATGGTGATGAAGTCGGCGCAGATGGGCGTGCCCATCGTCGTCTCGCGCAATGGTGTCACCGCGATGGGCCACGGCCTGGCCGAGCAACTCGGCATGACCTTGTTCGGTCGCGCCGCCAACCGGCACTTCCTTTGCTACACCGGCTTCGACCGCTTCGATTCCGAGCCCGAACCGCAGCGTGCTGCGGTGCGCGTGGTCGCGGGCTGAGTCGGTCTGCCGCCAGCGCCGTCGCCCCTGCGTCAGCAAGGCGGCGCCAGGCAGGCGAAAATAGCGCCGTGCATCTTCTCAACGCTGACCTCCATTCGCATTCCCATTTCTCCGACGGCACGCTGAGCCCCAGCGATCTGGCAGGGCGCGCCCATGCCAAGGGCGTCGAGTTGTGGGCACTGACCGATCACGACGAAGTCAGCGGCCTGTCCGAGGCCGCGGCGGCCGCGCGTACGCTGGGCCTGGATTTCGTCACCGGGGTCGAGATTTCGGTCACTTTTGCTGGCGAGACCGTGCACGTCGTCGGCCTGGGCTTTGACCCCCAAAACCAGCCACTGCTGGCCGGACTGGCCCGCACCCGCGGTGGTCGGCTGCTGCGGGCCCGCGCCATGGCCGACGGCCTGGCGGCGGCGGGGCTGACCGGCGCTTTCGAGGGTGCACTGCGCTATGTGCGCAATCCCGACCTGGTCTCGCGCACCCACTTTGCGCGCTGGCTGGTGGAAACCGGCGTCTGCGCCGACACCGGCTCGGTGTTCCGGCGCTACCTCACCGAAGGCAAGCCCGGTTTTGTGGCGCACCGCTGGGCTGGACTGGGCGAGGCGGTGGGCTGGATCAACGGCGCCGGCGGCGTGGCGGTGATTGCCCACCCCGGCCGCTACAAGCTCAGCGTCAATGAGGAATTTGCGCTGTTTTCCGAATTCAAGGCCCATGGCGGACGGGCCACCGAAGTGCTGACCGGCAGCCATGGCGCGGCCGACAGCCGCAAGTACAGCGCGATGGCGCTGGAGTTTGGCCTGATGGCCTCGCGCGGCAGTGACTTCCACTCGCCCACCGAAAGCCGCATCGAGCTCGGCAGCCTGCCCGACCTGCCCGGCAACCAGACCCCGGTGTGGTCTGCGCTGATCTCGCAGGTGCAGCGCGGCAGCGGCGCCACGCTGCCGGTTTGACCGCAGCCAGCCGGCGCGGCCGGGCCGAGGGTTAGAGTGTCAGGTTGACGATCCCACAGGCGCCACGCGCATGTCGCAGTACTTTGAAGTTCATCCCGAGAACCCGCAAGCCCGGTTGCTGAAGCAGGCGGCGCAATTGCTGCACAACGGCGGCGTCTGCGCCGTGCCCACCGACAGCAGCTATGCGCTGGTTTGCCGCATCGACGACCGCGCGGCTGCCGAGCAGATGCGCCGCATCCGCCAGGTCGACGACAAGCACCACTTGACGCTGATCTGCCGCGATCTGTCCGAGCTGGCCAGCTATGCCCGTGTCGACAACCGCCAATACCGCCTGCTCAAGCTGGGCACGCCGGGGCCTTACACCTTCATCCTCGAAGCCACCAAAGAAGTGCCGCGCCGGCTGTCGCACCCGTCGCGGCGCACCATCGGCCTGCGCGTACCCGAGCACCGGGTGATGCAGGCGCTGCTTGAGGAACTGGGGCAGCCGCTGCTGTCGACGACGCTGATCCCGCCGGGCGAGAGCGAAGCGCTGAACGAGGCCAACGAGATCCGCGAGCGCTTCCAGAAGTTGCTGGCGGCGGTGGTCGATGCCGGCGCCTGCCCGATGCTGCCGACCACGGTGCTCGACCTCAGTGGCGACGAGCCGGTGCTGATCCGCCAGGGCCGCGGCGAGCTGGCGCGCCTGGGCCTGTGATCAGCTGCCGGCCGCGGTCAGCCGGCTCAACACCTGCTGCGGGCTGAAGCCCAGTTGCGGCTGGCCGCGCACCACCAGGGTCGGCGTACCCCGTGCACCCAGCGCCTGGTAACGCGCGGCGCAAGCGGCATCACGCTCGATGAAGCATTCACTGAACGGCACTTGCTGCAGCGTCATCCAGCGTCGCGCCCGTTCACAGAAGACGCAGTAGATCGACGAGATCATCTCGATGTCGCCGGGCCGGGCCTGGCGGGCGAGTTGTTCACCCACTTGGCCGGCCTGGCGCTCGCGCCACCAGTCGGCAGCGCCCTGCACCACCAGCACCAGCACCAGCAAAGCGGCCAACGATCGCCAATGGCGGCGCAGCATGGCGGTCGTCCGATTCAGCGCCCGCTCAGAGCGCTGCGGTGATGACGATTTCCAGCTTCCACTCGGGCTTGGCCAGGGCGGCCTGGACCGTGGCCCGCGGCGGCGTGTGGCCAGCAGGCACCCACTGGTCCCAGACCGAGTTCATGCCGGGGAAATCACCCAGATCGGCGAGGAAGATCTGGGTCATCAAGATCTTCGACTTGTCGGTGCCGGCCTTGGCCAGCAGGGCGTCGATCGCCGCCAGCACTTCGCGGGTCTGGCCGACGATGTCGGTAGAGCCACCCAACGGCACCTGGCCGGCGAGGTAACACACGCCGTTGTGCACGGCCATCTCGGACATGCGTGCGCCGACATCAAAACGCTGAACCATCGCGTCAATCTCCCTTGGAACGGTGGTGGTGGATTTCCTGGCTGCTGGGCGCCACCTCGTCATGCAGGCGCCGCACCCGGCGGCGCCGGCGCTTGGGCTTGTTGGCGTTACTGCCATCGGCAGGTTTCTCGCCCAGCCGGGATTCCGTGCCCTTCATCAACTTGATGATGTTGGGCCAGTGCCGCCACAGCAGCAGCAAGCTCATCACGCTGACCGCCAACGCCACGCTGGGCCGATCCAGGAACATCAACGTGAAGAACGGCGCGAAGATCGATGCCACGATCGAGGCCAGCGACGCGTAGCGGAAGATGCCCGCCACCACCACCCAGCTCAGCAGCGTCGCCGCGCCCAGCCAGGGGTCGAACGCCAGCAGCACGCCCGCGGCGGTGGCCACGCCCTTGCCGCCCTTGAAGCGGAAGAACACCGGGTAAAGGTGGCCGAGGAAGGCCGACACGCCGACAAAGGCGATGGTGATGTCCTCGAAGCCGAGTTCGAAGGAAAAGTGCTGCACCAGCAGCACCGGCAAAAAGCCCTTCAGTGCGTCGAGCAGCAGCGTCAGCACCGCCGCCACCTTGTTGCCCGACCGCAGCACATTGGTCGCGCCCGGGTTCTTCGAGCCGTAGCTGCGCGGATCGCTCAGCCCCATCAGCTTGCTGATGATGACGGCAAACGACAGCGAACCGATCAGGTAGGCAACGGCGAAAGCGGTATAGCTGTAGACCAGATCCATGGTGGGATGCAGGCACCCGCGCCTTGCAAGCTGCAAAACCACAGTGTAAGCCGCCGCCGGTGTGCAAGCGGTCGGCGCGAGGCCTGTCCAGCATGCCCCCCCGGGATCAGGCGCCCCGCCAACAGGGGGGTCAAGCGGGGCCCTCTTAGAATCGCTGCCCATGCGTCGTCATCCTCTGCACTGCAGCCCGATCGTCCGTTGGACGATGTTGCTCGTCCTGCTGATCGCGGCACTGGCGCCAGGCGTGTCGCGGGCTTTGGCGCATGCCCAGGGCACGCCCTGGCTGCAGATTTGCTCGGTCAGTGACGAGGTGTCGCGCGACGGTCAGCCTGCGGCGCCCGCCCGTCCGTCGCTGGACCACTGCCTGTATTGCGGCTTGGCCCATGACCAGCCGGCGTTGCCGACGATCGCCGCACCAGGCCCCTGGCCTGAGCTGGCCGTTGCGGCCCCAGCCGCTGCTGCCACAGCAGTGGCCTGTGCGGCCATGCTCTGGCCCGCCGGCCAGGCGCGGGCGCCGCCGGCGCACGGTTAGCAACGCCTGCGCGGCACGCCGCACCAGGCTGCTTGACTGTCCGGCGCTGTCTGTTCAGTACCCGGCACTCCACCACTCCGGCGGCGCTTTGGCCGCTGCACTGCTTCCCTTTCTTGCGAGAAAACCCATGAACTTCAAACCATTGCTCACCGCCGCAGCCTGCGCCTTGTTCACGCTGTCGGCGCTGGCCCAGACCAGCGTTCAGGAACCTTGGGTGCGCGGCACCGTGGCCCAGCAGAAGGCCACTGGCGCCTTCATGCAGATCACCTCCACCACCGGCGGCAAGCTGCTGTCGGTGTCCACGCCGGCCGCTGGTATCGCCGAGGTGCACGAGATGGCGATGGATGGCAACACCATGCGCATGCGCGCGGTGCCGTCGCTGGACCTGCCCGCCGGCAAGGCGGTGGAACTCAAGCCCGGCGGTTACCACGTCATGCTGATGGACCTGAAAGCGCCGCTGAAGGCCGGTGACACGGTGGACCTGAGCCTGGTGGTGGAAACCGCCGACGGCAAGAAGGAAACGCTACTGATCAAGGCGCCGGTGCGCGCCTTGGGTATGGGCGGCGGCGGCGCGATGGCCGGCCACAAGCACTGAGCCGCGGAGCCGGGCCTGGCCCGGCCCCACGCGCCGCTTGACTCAACGAAGAACCGCTCCCGAGTTGACTAACCCCTGCACGGGGCGGGCTGGGCACAGCCCGGCACTGGGGTCGCTCAGTAGGCGTCGCCCAGCACCAAACCTTCACGCCGCGGGTCGGCGCCGCCGGCCCAGGCCGGGCGGCCGTCGTCGCGGTTGATGCGCATGATGGTGCTGATGCCGCTGCTCTGCGCTGCGGCCGTCACCGTGTGGCCCAGCGCGCGCAGGCCAGTGATCAGCGGATCGTCGGCGCCGCCGTTGGCGGTGTTGATGTTGGGATGCTCACCGCCCAGGTTGGTGGTGACTGAGTTGCCGGCGCCAAAGTCAACCATCGAGGTGGCCTGCTGCGCGTCCAGCCCCCAGTCAAGCACACCCACCAGCGTCTTGACCACGTACTGGATGATGGTCGAGCCGCCGGGTGAGCCGGTGCCCATCACGAACTCGCCCATCTTGCCGTCGCTGGCCTGCTTGAACACCAGCGTGGGCGCCATCGAGCTGCGCGGGCGCTTGCCCGCCTGCACACGGTTGGCCACCGGCAGACCGGCGCCGTCGACGGGCGCCGACGAAAAGTCGGTGAGCTGGTTGTTCAGAATGAAGCCGCGTGTCATGCGCCAGGAGCCGAAGCCGCTCTCTACCGTGGTGGTCATCACCACCACATTGCCCTTGCGGTCGACGATGGTCATGTGGGTGGTGCCGGCCTCGGCCGGTGCAATGCCAACGCCCAGCGGCACCGCACCCAGGTTGCCCGGCTGCGCCGTGCCCATGCTGCGCAGGAAGCTGATCTGATCAGCGCGGCCACGCAGGTAGTTCTTGTCGAGCATCGCGTCCCAGCTGCCGCCGGGCAGCGCGACGAAGTCGGTGTCGGCGATGTACTTGTCGCGGTCGGCATAGGCCAGGCGGTTGGCCTCGCTGACCAGGTGCACACCCATCACCGTGGGTTTGCCGCCCTCGATGTCGATGGCCGTGGGCCTGACCGTGGCCATCGAGAAGTTCTCCAGAATGCCCAGCGTGCTGGCCACCGTGATGCCGCCCGACGACGGCGGACCCATGCCACACACCCAGTAGCTGCGGTAGGTGGTGCACACCGCCGGGCGCTTCTTGGCCTGGTAGCCGGCCAGGTCGGCCAGCGTGGTGCGTCCCGGCGTCATCGCCGTGCCGTCGGCGCCGGTGGTGGCGGCGATCTTGTCGACCATGGCCTGAGCGATGGCACCGGTATAAAAGGCATTGGCGCCACCGTCGGCGATTGCCTGCAAGGTTTGCGCATAGGCCGGCAAGGTGAAGGTGCTGCCTAGCGCGCGGGCAGTGCCGTCGGCATTGAGGTAGGCCGCCTTGGCGTCGGCGTCACGCAGAAAATTGGTTCGCGCACCGGTGATCGCGTCGGCCATGCGGCCGCTGATCGGGAAACCCTGGGTGGCCAGCGTGATGGCGGGCTGGAACAGCTCCTTCCAGGCCAGCGTGCCGTGCTCGCCATGGGCCATGGCCAGCAGGCCCACGGCGCCCGGCGTGCCGATCGAGCGGCCACTGGCGCGCGCGCTGGGCTTGGGCGTGGTTTTGTCGCTGACGTCATCGACCCAGCGCAG
>JBBQZM010000110.1:0-12246 GCA_038207685.1 Burkholderiales bacterium | reverse complement strand
CAGTTCGACCAGCGGAAACTGAATGCCCTGGTTGTTTGACAGCGGCTGGCCGAAGGGCTTGCGCTCACGCGCATAACGCACACTCTCGGCGACACAGAAGGCCGCCGCGCCCAGCGAACTGGCGGCCTGGCGGATGCGGTTCTCGTGCACAAAGGCCTGGGCCAGCGCCAGGCCGCGATCGAGTTCGCCGAACAAGGCGGCATCGGGCACCCACACATCGGTGAAGCTCACCCGTGGATGATCGGTGGGCATGTTGAAGGTCCAGAGGTATTCCTCGATCTTCACGCCGGGCGCGTGGGCGGGCACCAGAAAGGCGCTGATGCCCTTGGCTGATCCGTCCTCGCCGCTGGTGCGGGCGAACACGCAACAGTGGCTGGCGGTGTGCATGCCGGTGGTCCACATCTTCTCGCCGTCCAGGCGCCAGCCGGGCTGGCCGTCGCGAGTCTCGCGCACGGCGCGGGTTTCCATGTGGGTGGCATCGGAGCCATGCTCGGGCTCGGTCAGGCCGAAAGTGATGCGGATCTTGCGGGCCAGTGAGCCGCGGATGAAGGTCTCTTTCTGCGCCGGTGTGCCGAAGTCACGCAGCATCACGATCAGCGGGAAGTTGCCGACCACCGAATGCTCGTTCTGCAAGTCGTTGAACAAGCCCAGACCTTTGGCCGCCAGGTGCTCGCGGATCACCGCCATCCACAGGTTGTTGCCGCCGTCGCCGCCAAACTCCTGGGGTAGCGAGAAGCGGTAGAAGCCCGCCTCGTCGGCCAGTTGCTTGGCTTGCTCAAGCAGCGCTTCCCACTCTGGCCGCGGCAGGCCGCCGTGGTCGAAGTCGGTGCGCGCCCATTCGCGGCGGTGGTCGAAGAAGCGTTCGTTGTCATCCTGCGCCTGCAAGGGCTTGATCTTGGCGTCGATGAAGCTGTCGAGCCGGTTCAGATAGTCCAGCAGTTCGGCGGGCAGGTTGAAGTCCATGCGGGTCTACTCCTCGGGCGGTGTGTCGGGGGAAGGCGCGGTCGGGGCGGCAGGGCGTTCGGGCAGCGGCTGGTCGGGGTCTCGGTAGACGGCGCGGCACCAGGTCTCGGTAACCTGGGCGCACAGGCGCTGCAGTTCCAGTGGCTGCTCGAAGGGCGCCAGCCCCGTCACCACCCAGGCCTGGGCCGCGCCTTCGACCATCATGCCAAGCGACAAGGTGGCGGCATCGACGTCGATCGGCAGGCAATGGCCGAGGTCACGCTGGCGGTACAGGTGGTCTCGCACCCGCCGCAGGTAGGCGCCGCGCATACGTGCTTGCACCTCGGCGATTTTGGGGTTGACATAGGCGGCCTCGAACAAGGCGCGCATCACGCCGCGGTGATGGGCGAACACCTGCAAATAGCGCAGATTGCCGGCAAACACACGCTCGCGCAGCGTGCGGCCGGTATTGTCGCGTGACGCTCGGATCGACTCGTCGACCACGCGGCTGACCAGGGCCAGGAAGATGCCGTCGGTGTTGTCGAAGTAGCGGTAGAAAGCGCCGCGACTCAGGCCGGTGTTGGCAATGATGTCTTGCACCGTGCTGCGGATGTAACCCTTGTCGCTGAACACCTGCTGCGCGGCATCGAGCAGCAATTGCTCGGTGGCTTCTGCGTTGCGGCGTTTGCGCGGCGCACCGCCTGACGGCGGCGGCCGACCCCGGTGCGCAGCGGTGACGCGCGCGACCGACGCCGCGGGTGGCGGTGGCTGCATGGCCGGCGGCGTCATGTTGGCGACGGTTGGGCAGGCGCTGAGCCAACAGCCGACGCCCTGGAAGGCGGGGCGTTGTGTGCGGCAGCAGGGGCGGAAAGGCAACAGGGCATGGGGCGTCTGGGCAGCCGACTCGCAGGCCAGGGGCGACTGGCAAGGGCACTTTGCTAGATTAATTGACAGTGATGTCACTGTCAATAATGGATGGCTTGGAAGGACTCGGCGCTGGACTTTCTTCCGATCTCGACGGCGCGGCAGCAGTGCCGCGTGCTATCCGGCGAAAGCGTGAGGCAGGTTGGCAGATCGCGCCGTGCGGCGGATGCAAGCTGTCGTTTGATGACCCGTCCGGATGAGCGGGGGGGTGGACGGCTGCTGCCTGCCTCGGCCAGATCAGCTCAGGTCAGAAGCCCGGTCGCACTGGCTGGCACTGGCTGGCACTGGCTGACGTTGGCCCACGTCAGGCGGCGTCGACGTTGTCGTCTTGCAGCAGCCGTTGAGTCTGATCCAGCAGGCGATGCAGGTGCGCGACTTCGGCGCTGCCCAGGCGCTGGTTGATGTGCTGTTGCGCGGCCAGCCAGTGCTGGCGGGCTTCAGCATGCTTGGCACGGCCTATCGGCGTGATCTCGGCCAGCCGGCCACGCGCATCCGCGCCCGGACCCTGCAGCACAAAGCCCTTGTCGATCAGCGGCCGCAGGTTACGGCTGAGCGTGGAGGCGTCCATGCCCATGCGCATGGCCAGTTCGGAGGGGGCAATCGGGCCCAGCTTCAGCACAAAAGAGAGCAAGGAGAATTGCGAACCCTTCAACCCGGCCTGGCTGATCTGTGCGTCGTACAGCCGTGACACGCGGCGCAGCAACAACCGCAACTTGAAGTTGGTGCAACCCTGCGGCTGCAGATCATCGGATTTCATGCAACACTTGTATATGCAATGATTGCAATTGCATGCAACCTCAGCACAGGATAACAGCTTGAGCACAGCCACCATTCCCAGCCCGCCGAATCCCGGCGCAACCGCTCAAGCCCACCCCTTGCTGAGCGCGCCACTGCTGCCCACGCTGCTGCGCTTTGCGCTGCCCAACATGGGTGCGATGCTGGCCACGGCGATGGCTGCAGTGGCCGAGACGGCTTATGTCGGCAGCTTCGGCGTGGCATCGCTGGCCGGCATGGCGCTGGTCTTCCCGATGATCATGTTCCAGATGATGTTGTCGGGTGGGGCGATGGGCGGCGGCGTGTCGTCGGCGGTTAGCCGGGCCTTCGGCGCAGGCAACCCGGCGCGCGCCAATGCGCTGGCGGTGCATGCGATGTGGATCGCGCTGGCCGCCGGTACGCTGTACATGCTGGCCATGCTGACCGGCGGCCGGGCCTTGTTCAGCCTGCTCGGCGGGCGTGGCGAGGCGCTGGAGCAAGCCATGGCCTTTGCCAATGTCGCCTTCCTGGGCTCGATCCCGATCTGGCTGGTCAACACCTATGCCTCAGTGATCCGCGGCTCGGGCAACATGGCCGTGCCTTCGGCCACGTTGCTGGCGTCGGCCATCACCCAGGTGCTGCTCGGTGGCGCACTGGGCCTGGGCTGGGGGCCGTTCCCGCGCTTGGGCATGCCAGGCGTGGCGGCCGGGCAGGTGGTGGCTTACACCTGCGCAGCGGTGTTCCTCTACCTTTACCTGCGCTCGGGCCGGGCCAAGGTGCAATTGCGGGTGCGCGCCACGCCGCTGCAGCGCGAACTGCTGCACGACATCCTGAAGGTCGGGGCGCTGGCTTGCATCTCGCCGCTGCAGACGGTGCTGACGATCCTGATCCTCACCGGCCTGGTCGCCAAGTTCGGCACCACGGCACTGGCTGGCTACGGCATCGGCACGCGGCTGGAGTTCCTGCTGGTACCGATCGCCTTTGCGGTGGGCGTGGCCTCGGTGCCGCTGGTAGGCATGGCGATGGGCGCCGGCAAGGTGGCGCGGGCGCGTCGCGCGGCCTGGGTGGCCGCCGCGGTGGCTGGATCACTGCTCGGCGTGCTGGGGCTGGTGTTGGCGCTGGCGCCTGGCCTGTGGGTCAACTGGTTCACCCACGATCCGGCCGTAATCGCGTCGGCCTCGTTGTACTTCCAGTGGGCCGGCCCGTTTTACGGCTTGTTCGGGCTGGGGCTGTGCCTGTACTTCTCGTCACTGGGCGCCGGCAAGGTCGGTGGACCGGTGCTGGCCGGCACGCTGCGCCTGGTGCTGGTGGGGGTGGGTGGCTGGTTGCTGGCCTGGGCGCAGATGCCGCCATGGACGATCTTTGCGCTGGTGGCCGTCGGCATGGCGTCTTACGGCGTGGCGATGATCGCTGCCGTGTATTACGGCGACTGGGGCCCGGAGCGCTGAGCCGCCGCGATCGCCCGCCGGCCGATGCGCAGCGCCGCGCCCGCGGGCCAAGTGGCCAGCAACAGGCCGACCATCGCCAGCGCCAGCGCGGCCAGATGGGCCGCGCCGAAAGGCTCCCCGAGGAAGAGAACGCCCACTGCCGCAGCGGTCACCGGCAGCAGCACGGTGAAGACACCGGCTTGCGGCGCTGGCACCTGGGCCAGGCCCTTCATCCACAGCCAGACCGTGACCACACTGGCGGCCAGCGCATAAAACACCAGCAGACCCCAGGTGTCCAGCCGCACCGCACTGAAGTTGAACTGCCAGGCCTGCCACAGACCGAACGGCGTGACCAGGGCCAGCCCCCACAGGTTGATCAAGGCGCTGATACGCCGCGGCGACACCCGCCCGCTCAGCTGCTTGCCGATCACCACATAGGCCGCCTCGCAGAATACCGCCCCAATCAGCAGGCCATGGCCCAGCAACTGGCGCAGGCCGGTGTCGGCAGCCGCCGCAGCAGCCGCAGGGCCGGCCGGCGCCCGCGCCAGCGCCAGCAGCAGGATGCCGAGCGCGGCGCAGGCAATGGCGGCGACCGTGCGTGGGTGGATGCGTTCGCCCAGCCACCAGCGGCTGAGCAAGGCCACCGCCGCCGGTATGGCGGCCATCACCACACCGGCCGACACCGCCGAGGTCAGCAGCACGCCGTAGAGCATGCACACCGAGAACATGAAGTTGCCGAGGAAGCTCTCCCAGAACAAGAGCTTGCGGTCATGCGGCGACAGCGCCGGCTCGCCGGGCCTGCGCCTGACCCAATGCGCCATCGCCAGCGCCGCGATGCCGAATCGCAACCAGGCCAGCAACAGCACCGGCAGGCTGGCCACCAGCAGGCGCGACAAGCCAACGTAGCTGCCCACCAGCATCATGCTGGCGGCCAGGCAGGCGTAGGCCAGCAGGGGCACGCGGGGGCCAGTCATGCGTCAGGCGCCAGGCGCTCGGCTCGTTGCGGGGCGATGACTTCGCCGTTCAGCGTCTCGCCAGGCAAGCGCAACAGGCATTACATCCAGCCGGCCTGGCGGGCATCGGCCAGGGTGAGGTCCAGACAGCGGCGGATCAGCGCCACCATCTCGTCGATCTGATCGGCGGTTATCACCAGTGGCGGCGCAATGATCATGCGCTGGCCGACGGCGCGCATGACCAGGCCGTTGGCAAAGCAGTGGTTGCGGCAGACCATGCCGATGTCGGCGTTGTCATCGAAGGGCGTCAGCTTGGCCTTGTCCTTGACCAGCAGCAGCCCGCCCATCAGACCGCAGCTTTCGGCCACGCCCACCAGCGGATGCTCGGCCAGATCCTTGAAGGCCGATGCCAGCTGCGGCCCCACCTCGTCGCGCACATGCTCGACCAGGCCGAGTTCACGGATCAGCCGGATGTTGGCCAGCGCCACCGCACAGGCCACCGGGTGGCCCGAGTAGGTGTAGCCATGCTCGAACTCGCCCCCTTGCTCGATCAACACCTTGGCCACACGATCGCCGACCATCACGCCGCCCAGCGGCACATAACCGCTGGTCACGCCCTTGGCAAAGGTCATCAGGTCAGGCTTGAAGCCCAGGGTCTCGCAGCCGAACCACTGGCCGGTGCGGCCAAAGCCGGTGATGACCTCGTCGCTGACCAGCAGGATGCCGTGGCGGTCGCAGATGCGCTGGATCTCGGGCCAGTAGCTGGCCGGCGGGATGATCACGCCGCCGGCGCCCTGTATCGGCTCACCGATGAAGGCCGCCACCTGGTCGGCGCCGAGGTCCAGGATCTTGTCCTCCAGCCAGCGCGCTGCCAACAGGCCGAAGGCCTCGCGGTCCAAGCCCTGACCATGCTCGACCCAGTAGGGTTGATCGATGTGCGTGATGCCGGGAATCGGCAGGCCGCCCTGGGCATGCATACCCGCCATGCCGCCCAGCGACGCGCCGGCCATGGTCGAGCCATGGTAGGCATTGCGCCGGCTGATGATGACCTGGCGCTGCGGCTGGCCCAGCACGTCCCAGTAGCGGCGCACCATGCGCACCACGGTGTCGTTGCCCTCGGAGCCCGAGCCCGAAAAGAAGGCATGCTTGAACTGCGGCGGCGTCACTTCGGCCAACAGTTCGGCCAATTCGATGGCTGGCGGCGTGGCGGTCTGGAAGAAGGCGTTGTAGAACGGCAACTCGCTCATCTGCCGGGTGGCGGCGTCGATCAGCGCTTGCTGGCCGTAGCCGACGTTGACACACCACAACCCCGACATCGCGTCCAGGATCTTGTGGCCCTCGCTGTCCCAGAGGTAGATGTTCTCGGCCCGGGTGATGATGCGCGAGCCTTTCTTGGCCAGCGACTTGAAGTCGGTGAAGGGGTGCAAAAAATGCGCGGCGTCGGCGGCTTGCCAGCTGGCGGTGCTTCGGGTCATGGGCGGAGTTCTTTCTTCATGTGGCTGCCGCGGCGCCGGCTGGGTCAGGCCGCGGACGGCGCGCCCCGCGAGGGCCGGTGTGCCGAAGGCGTTGCGGGGACGGCCGATGCTTAGACGTGCAGCAACAGGTGCTCACGTTCCCAGGGGGAGATCACTTTCATGAACTCGGCGTATTCGATCTCCTTGACCTCGATGTAGACGGTGATGAAGGATTCGCCCAGCACCTCGTGCAGGTCGGTTTCGGCGCGCAGCAGCGCCAGGGCTTCGCCCAGGCTGCGCGGCAGTTGAAAGTCACCCAGGTAGGCATCACCCTTGCATTCGGCGGTGGGCTCGATGCGGCGTTCTATGCCCATGTAGCCGCAGGCCATGGTGGCCGCCAGCGCGACATACGGGTTGGCATCGGCACCGATGACGCGGTTCTCGATGCGCCGGGCCTGCGGCGACGCCAGCGGGCTGCGTATGCCCACCGTGCGGTTGTCCGTGCCCCACTGGATGTTGATCGGCGCCGCCGAGCCGCGCGCCAGCCGGCGGTAGCTGTTGACGTAAGGCGCAAACAACACCATCGCCGCCGGGATGTAGCGCTGCAGGCCGCCGATGAACCAACGGAATTCGTCGCTGGGCGAGCCGTCGGCATTGCTGAACAGGTTGCGGCCGGTGGCCTGGTCGATCACGCTCTGGTGCACATGCATCGAACTGCCCGGCTCGCCGGCGATCGGCTTGGCCATGAAGGTGGCGTACATGTCGTGGCGCAGCGCCGCCTCGCGCACCGTGCGCTTGAACAGGAACACCTCGTCGGCCAGGCCCAGCGGGTGGTCATGGAAGAAGTTGATCTCCATCTGCCCGGCGCCGATCTCGTGGATCAGCGTGTCGACGTTCAGGCCCATCTTTTCGCAGTAGGCGTAGACATCCTCGAACAGCGGGTCGAACTCATTGACCGCGTCGATGCTGTAGGCCTGGCGCGACGTCTCGGCACGGCCGCTGCGGCCAATCGGCGGTTTGAGCGGCATGTCGGGGTCGGTGTTGCGGGCCACCAGGTAGAACTCGAGCTCGGGCGCGACCACTGGCTGCCAGCCCTTGGCGGCGTACAGATCGCAGACACGGCGCAGCACCGAGCGCGGCGCAAACGGCACCAGCTGGCCATGCTTGTCGTAGCAGTCGTGAATCACCTGCGCCGTCGGATCACTGGCCCAGGGCACGATGCGCGCCGTCGTGGGGTCGGGCCGCAGGTGCATGTCCATGTCGGTGGGGCTGATGACGTCGTAGTACGGCCCCTCCTCGGGAAATTCGCCGGTCACGCCCATCGCCACCACGGCCTGCGGCAGGCGCATGCCGCGGTCTTCGGTGAACTTCAGGCGCGGCAGTATCTTGCCGCGGGCCACGCCGGTGAGGTCGGGCACCAGGCACTCGATCTCGGTCACGCGCTGCTCGTTGAGCCAGTTCTCCAGATCACTGAAGCTGAAGTCTTCTCGGTTCACCATGGCATGTCTTGGGGGGGCTGAATGGCTTGAGGTGGCACTGTCGCCACCGAAGGCCACTAGGGTAGCTGCTCGCCAGCGCCAGCGCCGCCGCCGAGACGTCGAGCCCGAAACTCGGCGGCAGCCCGGCCAAAGGCTTGCAGCAACTGCATAGACACCAGGTTCTGCGCAGCCTGCCACTCGGGGTGCCACTGCACACAGAGGTTGAAGCCTGGCGCCAGCGGCACCGAGAAGGCCTCGATCAGACCATCGGTCGACAGCGCCTCGACCTGCAGCCCTGGCGCGAGCTGGTTGACGGCTTGGCCGTGCAGCGAATTGACCTCGAAGCGGGGGCGGTCAAGCAAACCGGCCAGCCGCCCGCCCGCTGTGACCTGCACCTCATGGGCCGCGCCGTACTGCACTTCGACAGATTCATCAGCGGGCGCGCGGTGGTCGCGGTAGGGACCAAGGTCTTGCACCGCCTGGTGCAGCGAGCCACCCAGCGCGACATTGGTCTCCTGCATGCCGCGGCAAATCGCCAGCAGCGGCAGGCCGCGCGCGATGACGCGGCGGATCAAGGGCAGCGTCCACGCATCACGCTCGGCATCCAACGGCAAGCCGGCATCTCGCACCGCCTCGCCGAAGTGGCTGGGATGCACATTCGACGGTGAGCCGGTGAGCAGCACGCCGTCGACGATGTCCAGCAGCGCGTCGATCTCGTCGGCTTCGGCGCTGGGCACGATCAGCGGCGTGGCACCGGCCAGCCGCACCGCATCCACGTACTTCTTGCCGACGACGTGGAAGAGGTGATCGCCCAGCACCCGGTTGCAACCGGGCACCAACACCAGCGGCTTGCCGTCCGGCACGCCGCTCATGCTGTAGCGCGCCGGCTCAAGCGTGACGGCGGATCGCGCCGCGCACCGTGTCGACGATCTGGTCGATCTGGCCGCGTTCGATGATCAGCGGCGGCGACAGCGCCAGCGTGTCGCCGGTGGTGCGGATCAGCACGCCGCGCTCGTAGCAGTCGAGAAAGATGTCGAAAGCACGCTTGGCCGGGCTGCCGGCGATGCCGGTGAGTTCAATGCCGCCGACCAGGCCGATGTTGCGGATGTCGATGACGTTGGGCTCGCCGCGCAGCGAATGCACTGCCTCGGCAAAGTAGCCCTGCATTTCGGCGGCACGGGTCAGCAGGCCTTCTTCCTCGTAGGTGGCCAGTGTGCCCAGCGCGGCAGCGCAGGCCAGCGGATGGCTGGAATAGGTGTAGCCATGGAAGAACTCGATCAGGTGCTCGGGGCCGTTCATGAAGGCGTCATGGATGCCTTGCTTGACCGCTACCGCGCCCATCGGCGCCGCGCCGTTGGACAAGCCCTTGGCCATCACGATCATGTCGGGCGAGACGCCGAAGGTCTGCGCCGCGAAGGGGTTGCCGGTGCGGCCCCAGCCGGTGATCACCTCGTCGAAGATCAGCAGGATGCCGTGTTTGTCGCAGATCTCGCGCAGCCGGTTCAGGTAGCCCTTGGGTGGCACCAGCACGCCAGTGGAGCCGGCCACCGGCTCGATGATCACCGCAGCAATGGTTGACGCGTCATGCAACGCCACCATGCGCTCAAGATCATCCGCCAGTTCGGCGCCATGCTCTGGCTGGCCGACGCTGAAGGCATTGCGCTTGGGGTCGTGGGTGTGGGCGATGTGGTCGGTGCCGGCCAACATGGCGCCGAACTGCTTGCGGTTGGCGACCATGCCGCCGACCGAGATGCCGCCGAAGTTGACACCGTGGTAACCACGCTCACGGCCGATCAGCCGGGTGCGGGTGCCTTCGCCGCGCACCTTGTGGTAAGCCAACGCCATCTTCAGCGCGGTTTCCACCGATTCGCTGCCCGAATTGGTGAAGAACACCTTGTTGAGGCCGGCGGGGGTCAGCTTGCTGACCTTGTCGGCCAGTTCAAAGGCCTTCGGATGGGCCATCTGAAACGGCGGTGCATAGTCCATCTCGGCGGCTTGCTGCTGGATCGCCTGCACGATCTTCGGCCGGTTGTGGCCAGCGTTGACGCACCACAGGCCGGCCACGCCGTCGAGGATTTGGCGGCCGTCGTCGGTCCAGTAGTGCATGCCCGAAGCCTTGACGAACAGCCGCGGCTTCTTCTTGAACTGGCGGTTGGCGGTGAAGGGCATCCACAAGGCGTCCATCGACACGCCAGGGGCCGGCTGCACAAAGGCGGCGAGCGGGTTCGCGGCGGCGGCGGGCGCTGCGGTGCTGTCTTCAGGGGCGGCGAGATCGGTGGTGCTCATGGTGGGCTCCGGGTGGTGGCGGATGGAACGCGCAGTGTGATCGCGCGTTGCCCAGCAGTCTAGTCATGACGTGACGCAATGTGCTTGCGCTTTGAAGCCGTCGACATATGCTTGGTGGCATATACTTTCAATGACTAATCTTTTATCTGCAGAAAATGCGAACCATCAGCGAAAGGCCGCAACTCGATGCGATCGACCGCGAGATCCTGGCGGCACTGCAGAGCGACGGCCGGCTGTCGAATGTGGAGTTGGCCGAGCGGGTTCATCTGTCACCCTCGGCCTGCCTGCGGCGGGTCAAACAGTTGGAGGACGCCGGCGTGATCGGCCAGTATGTGGCGCTGCTCAATGCCAAGGCGCTGGGCCAGCATGGCACCTGCTTTTCGATCATCAACCTGCAGACCATGAACGAGGGCAAGCTCAAGGTCTTCGAGCAGGCGGTGCGTGATGAGCCCGAAATCCTCGACTGCTTTTATGTCGCAGGCAGCAACGACTACCTGATCCGCTTCAGCTACCGCGATGCGGAGGACCTGGAACGTTTCCACGCCCAGGTGCTGATGCGCCTGCCCGGGGTGGAGCGGTCGAACTCGATGCTGGTGCTACGCACGGTCAAGAAGACCACGGCGCTGCCGGTGTAACACGCAGCCCGCACTGCGCCGGTGCGAGCGTCTGGCGTTCAGGCCTTGGCGCCGCCGGACGCGGCCGGCATCAGCTTGCGGGCCTCGGGGTAGACCATGCACTCCTCGAGCGCGATGTGCTCGTGGTACAGCGCCGAAAAGACGCCGGCGCCGTAACGCAGCGTCGTCAGGTCGTACCAGCTGTAGCCATGGGCCACGGCCTGCAACTGGGGCTCGAGTTCCAGCCAGTCTTCTTCCAGCCAGCCGTGATCCTGCTGCAGACGCAGCACCTGCTGTGACATCTCCTTGTCGTCCTTGGCCAGCAGCGGGGGAAAGACATGGGTCTCTTCCTCGGCATGGTGCTCACGCGCTGTCTTGTCGAAGAAGTCGCAAATCACCTGGGCGGCGCTGCGCGCCTCGGCGTCAACGCCGTCGCGCTCCAGGTGGTCGACCAACTTGTCGAGCCGATCCAGCATCAGGATCATCTTGCGGTGCACCCCGTCGAGTTTGTCCATCAAGGGCATGGGCGGCACGGCGGGGCGGGCGGGACGGGGGCTGCGCTTGCGAGGGATGGTGGCTGCGGCAGGCTTGCTGGTCATAGGGCACTCCGAGTAGATGTCTGGGTTGGTGCCATTGAACCTTGGCACGGCTGGCGGCCATTGCGCAAGATCAAGCCCGCATTGTTCTAGCCGCTTTTGGCGTCGATCTGAGTCCGCCATTCAGCCCGGGGCGCCAACCGTCAACGCTGCGCGTTGCTCGTCTTTCACATCGGGTAAACCCGTTTTCATGATGTGAAAATTAACTATGCTGCGGCGCAGCAGAAAATTTCAACTGATCAAATTACCTTCCGCATCATGAAAGTAGGGCGCTAAGTCGTTGTTTTTATTGATACGATAGAATGGTCTTCTATAAGACATAAGTCTTCACAAACAGCCTCAGCCCAGGTAGGCTAGAGGCAACGTCGGCAAGCCATGCCGGCCCCCGTTTCAACCCTTTGTCATCACCCAAGGAGCACCCATGCGCCATCTGACCCGTGAACAACAAATCGCCGCCCTCGAGAAAGACTGGGCCGAGAACCCGCGCTGGAAGGGTGTAAAGCGCGGTTACACCGCCGCCGACGTGGTGCGCCTGCGTGGCAGCCTGCAGCCCGAGTACTCACTGGCCCAGCGCGGCGCCGACAAGCTGTGGGACTTGTGCAATGGCGGCGCCAAGAAGGGCTATGTGAACGCCTTCGGCGCGATCACCGCCGGCCAGGCCATGCAGCAGGCCAAGGCCGGTCTGGAGGCGGTGTACCTGTCGGGCTGGCAGGTGGCGGCCGACGGCAACTCGTCGGAGACCATGTACCCCGACCAGTCGCTCTACGCCTACGACTCGGTGCCGACCATGGTGCGCCGCATCAACAACACCTTCAAGCG
>JBBQZM010000109.1:0-12299 GCA_038207685.1 Burkholderiales bacterium | reverse complement strand
TGTTTCATCGGCGAGCGGCCGTTCCGCGAGTTCCTCAACCGCTACCTCAGCCACCAGCCGGGGCCCATCGTCGACGACCGCGGCCGCACGCTGGGCCAGCATCTGGGCCTGAGCTTCTACACCCTGGGCCAGCGCCAGGGGCTGGGCATTGGCGGCGTCAAAGAGAAGGGTGCGGCGCGTGGTGCCGGCGACCATGCGCCCTGGTTTGTCGCCCGCAAGGACATGGCGCGCAACGCCCTGGTGGTGGTGCAAGGCCATGAGCACCCCTGGCTGCTGTCGCGGCGGCTGCAGTTCGACGACGCCAGCTGGGTGGCCGGCCAGGCCCCGGCCGACGGCGCGCTGGCCGCCAAGACGCGCTACCGCCAAGCCGATGCGGCCTGCGGCCTGGCCGCGCTGGGCGATGGCGCTTATGCGCTGGACTTCAGCGCGCCGCAGTGGGCGGTGACGCCGGGCCAGTCGGCCGTGCTGTACGACGGCGAGGTCTGCCTGGGCGGCGGCGTGATCGCGGCCGCTGACTGAGGCGTTGTGAGGCGGGCAAGGGGCCGGCAGGCTCAAGTCGGGTGGCGGCGCGGCCGATAGCCTGGACTGCTGTCCCGCGCCTTTGCGGGTGCCTGACCGCCCTGCCATGCCAGCCTCTCCTCGCCTCTCGCCAACGCAGCCTCGCATCCGGCACTGTCAGGCCGCGCCGCAGACCGCACCGGCGCCCCGGCGCAGCGGGGTTGGCGCTTGAGCCGCGCCACCGGCCCGTCGACGGCGGGGCTGCGCGCCTGGCTGCAGCGCCTGCAGCCGCGTGCGCCGCGCCTGTCACCGCGCATCGCGCTGCTGGCCCTGGCCGCGCTGTTGCTGGTGCAAGCCGCCGGCTTGCTGCTGTTCCAGCAGCATGTCGACCAGCTGGCGCGCGCGCTGCCCTGGCTGCTGGCTGGCGCCAGCCTGCTGGGCCTGGCGCTGTTTGCGGCCGGCAGCCTGTGGGCGACTGGCCGCAGCCGCCCGCCGCTGCATCGGCTGGTCGGCGCCAGCGAGCGCCTGGGCGGCGGCGACTTCGACACGCCGGTGCATCGTGCCGGCGGCAACGCCGACATCGACGCGCTGGCCCGCGCCATCGACCACACGCGCCTGAAACTGGCCGCGCAGCGCCAGGAAGTGGATGCGCTGGCCTACCGCGACCGCCTCACCGGCCTGCCCAACCGGCTGCGCTTGCGCGACCTGATGCAACAGGCCATGACCGATGCCGATCCGCCGCTGGCGCTGCTGATGCTCGATCTGGACCGCTTCAAGCATGTCAACGACGTGCTGGGCTATGACGCGGGCGATCGCCTGTTGCAGTGCGTGGCTGAGCGCCTGCAGCAGCTGGTGCGCGACGGCGACGTGGTGGCCCGCCTCGGCGGCGACGCGTTCGCGCTGCTGCTGCGCGGTGCCGATGCTGCGGCCGCCAGCCAGCTGGCGCAGCGCATCACCCTGGCTTTCGAGCAACCGATGGCGCTGGACAGCCAACTGGTGGATCTCAGCGCCGGGCTGGGCATCGCCGCCTGGCCCGAACACGCCGCTGATGCCGACAGCCTGCTCAAGCGCGCCGAGGTGGCGATGGTCG
Organism: Burkholderiales bacterium; assembly: GCA_038207685.1. Taxonomy (GTDB): domain Bacteria; phylum Pseudomonadota; class Gammaproteobacteria; order Burkholderiales; family Burkholderiaceae_C; genus Pseudaquabacterium. The sequence continues at coordinate 10,711 of JBBQZM010000109.1, read as the reverse complement.
CGGCCAAGCGCCGCACCGCCGGCACCCAGGTCTACGACCCGGCGGTGGACACCACCAGCGCGCTGAACTTGACGTTGCTGAGCGAACTGCAACGCGCCGTCACAGGCCATGAGCTGCGGCTGCTGCTGCAGCCCAAGATCGACATCCGCAGCGGCGCGGTGTGCGGCGCCGAAGCGCTGCTGCGCTGGCAGCACCCCAGCCGCGGCCTGTTGCCGCCGCTGCAGTTCATTCCGCTGGCCGAGCAGACCGGCTTCATCCGCCAGCTCACGCTGTGGGTGTTTGAGCAGGCCGCGGCCGAGCAAGTGGCGCTGGCCTTGCTGGGGGTGCGCCATGTGGCGGTGAACCTGTCGAGCCGCGACCTGCTTGACCTGGGGCTGCCTGACAAGCTCGACACCATCCTGCGCCGGCACCGCGCGGTGGCCGAGGGCTTCTGCCTGGAAATCACCGAGCGCACGATCATGGACGACCCGCAGCGCGCCGAGGCCGCGCTGAACCGGCTGGCCGAACGCGGCTACAAGCTGTCGATCGACGACTTCGGCACCGGCTACTCGTCGTTGATCGACCTGAAAAAGCTGCCGCTGGACGAGCTGAAGATCGACAAGCGCTTCGTCATGGCCATGGAGCATGACCTCGGCGATGCCCGCATCGTGCGCTCGGCCATTGGGCTGGCGCACAACCTGGGCCTCAGCGTGGTGGCCGAGGGCATAGAGAGCGACACCGCCTTGACGCTGCTGCAGCAATTGCGCTGCGACGAAGGCCAGGGCTTCCACATGAGCCCGCCATTGCCGCCCGCGGATTTCTGTGACTGGGTGGCCCGCTGGCAGGTGAGCCAGCCGGCGCCACTGGGCCTGCCGGCCGAGCTGCGCACCGGCGCCAGCATGCTGCATTGACACCCCGAACGACGGCGCCCCAAGCTGACCGGCCAGGCCGGTGCCGCAACACCAGCGAGGTTCAGGACCGAGCGTCGGCGGTGCGACCCACCGTCACCCGGGCCGGCCGCAGCGGCAAGGCCTCGCCGCAGAAGCCGAAGGACAGCGCCGGCCGTTTGCCGCTGATCAGCTCGGCCAGCGCCTGGCCCGAGCCCGCGCCATGGGTCCAGCCCAGCGTGCCGTGGCCCGCATTGAGCCAGAGATTGGGCAAGCGGCTGCGGCCGATGTAGGGAATGTTGGTCGGCGTGCTGGGGCGCAGGCCGGACCAGTAGTTGGGCTCGCGGGTGTCGGCCACGCCGGGGAACAAGGCCTCGTAGCGTTGCACCAGCGCGGCGCAGCGCTTTTGTGCCGTGGCGCCTGACAGCGAATTGTCGTAACCCGCCAACTCGGCGGTGCCGGCGATGCGGATGTGGTCGCCCAGCCGGCTGATGGCGATCTTGCGCGTGTCGTCGAGCAGGCTGACGACGCTGGCCTGCTCCGGCCGCTTGAGCCGCAACGTGGCCGAATAGCCCTTGGCCGGATAAATGTTCAACCAGGTGCCGACGCTGCGCAGCAGCGGCGCGGTGTGGCTGCCCAGCGCCGCCACGTACTGATCGGCCGTCTCCTGCCACACCTGGCCATGGCTCAGCGAGCGCAATTGCACGCCGCCGATGCGGTCGCCGCTGCGCTGTAAGCGATCCACCGCCGTGTCGTGCAGGAAGCGCGCGCCACGTGCGCGGCACAGCGCCGCCAACTGCTGCGTGAAGACCTGGGCATCGCCCGACTCGTCGCTGGGCGTGTAGGTGCCGCCGTGGATGTGGGCGCCAAAGCTGGCCAGCGCCGGCTCGATCTTCAGCACCTCGTCGCGGTTCAGCACCCGGCGGTCGACGCCATGGCGGCGCATCAGCTCGGCGCCGGCCGCACCGGCTTCCAGATCTGACTGCGACGAGAAGAAGTGCAGGATGCCGCGCTCCAGCCGCTGGTACTCGATACCGGTGGCGGCCACCACCGCTTTCAGCGACTCATGGCTGTAGCGGCCCAGGGCGACGAGTTGGCGCACGTTGCGCTCGAAGGCGGCATCGGTGCACTGCGTCAGGAATGACAGACCCCAGCGCCACTGGTGCGGGTCGAGCCGCGGGCGGAACAGCAGCGGTGAATCGTCGCGCAGCAGCCACTTGGCCACTTTCCACGGCGCGCCGGCATTCGCCCAGGGCTCGCAGAAGCTGACCGAGATCTGCGCGCCATTGGCAAAGCTGGTTTCCAGCGCCGCATCGGGTTGGCGGTCGACCACGGTGACCTCATGCCCCTCATTGAGCAAATGCCAGGCGGTGGACACGCCGATGATGCCGGCGCCAAGAACGATGACCTTCATGCAGAACTCCGCAGTGTTTCGAGCAACCGGCGGATTGTCTGCAGATGGTCTCAACTGAAGAAGCGCTATTCATAACATTGCCTGATCATTAGCAAAGTTGATGTTCAAGCCCTGCCACCGCTGCGACCACACCACGCTGCAGCCGCCGTCGGCACACCCGGCGTGTGATCTGCTGCACAGCATCTGCGGCGCAGGCGCCACAAACCAGCCGGCCCCCCTGACGAGGGGGTAGTTTTGTCACAAACAAGCGGGAAGATGAGCATGTCTGTCCTGGGAAGGTGGCACGGCACGGTTTCCAAAAAACCGGGAAAAGCGCCCTTGTTCCCGCCATTACCCCGGGCAGCCGACTGTCAAGCTTGATGCGACGCGCGGTCTGCCACCCGCGCCTCGCGCCACCCGCCTAGGACCGCTCATGTCGATCGCTGCCAACCCCAGCCTGCTCGCCCGCCTGATGCAACGCCGCACGCGCGTCGGCCGCCCGCCAGAGCCCGCCGACATGGGCACTGCTTTCGGCATGGAGCAGTGGCTGGATGAACGAGACCACGGCGGCGCGCAAGGCACCGAGCGGCCGGCCCGGCGCGCTTGGCTGCCGCGCTGGTGGCGCAGCGCCAGGCCGCGCTGAGGCACCTCGGACGCATTGCGGCGCCCGGACAACACCGCCAAGTCTCTTAGTGACCTCACCAGTCTGTTTTCTGCACGCACCGCCTACAATTGGCGGGTGATCCGACTCAGCTTCCGCCAAAAAGTCCATCTCGCCCGTGAAGAGGCGATCGTCAGCAGCGTCAAGCGGTTGCTTGCCGAAAAGGGCTACGACCAGATGACGGTTGACGAGGTGGCGGCCGAAGTCGGCATCGCCAAGGCCAGCCTGTACAAGCACTTTGCCTCCAAGGAGGCGCTGGCCGCGGCGGCCATGGTGCAGATGATGGATCTGGCGCTGCAGCAGGCCCAGGCGCAGCAGGATAGGCCCGAGGCCAGCGCGATCGACAAGCTCAAGGCCATCACCCGTTGGACGCTGCAAACCCAGCTGGCCGGCGAAATGCCTACGCTGCCGGCCGAAAATTCGGCGCTGCGCCATGCGCTGATCGCCCACCAGGGCTACATGGACGGCCTGATGAAGCTCAGCGACCAACTCGGCGAGTGGATCGTGCAAGCGCAGGCCGAAGGTGCGCTCAACCGCGCGCTGCCGCCTGAGGCGGTGTTGTACACGGTGTTCGCCCGCGCCTGCGACCCGGTGCTGGGCTTTCTGAAAGCCGGCGACAGCTACAGCGACGAGCAGATCATCGACTGGGTCATGTCGACCTGTTTCGGCGGGCTGTCGGCGCGGCCCTGACCCAGACTGCGCCCGGCCAGCCGGGCACAGCCGTTCAGCGAACGATCAGGATCGGCGTGCCGCAGTTCGCCATCACCTTGGTGGTGACCGAACCCATCACCAGGTTGGCCAGCGAGCCATGGCCGTGCGAGCCCATCATCACCAAGTCAAAGTCGCCTTTGGTCGCCAGCGCAGCGATGGTATCGGCCGCATTACCGACCCGGGCCTGGAAGTCGGCGCCGATCTTCTGCTTCTTGAAGAAAGTGCGGATCGGTTTGAAGACACGCTCGCTCTCGTCGGCGTAGTGCGACTGCAGCACCGCCTTGTCAAGCACGGCGGCGGCGCGCGGTGGCACCGCCGGCGCAACATTCAAGATCGTGTATTGGTGGGCGTCACCCAGCCATTCGTCATGGGCGGCAAGATAGGCCAGCATGCGCTTGGTGAAGGGACTGCCGTCAACGGGAACCAGAATTTTCATGGCCGACTCCTTTGGGATGGCGGGAACAGAACCGCAGTGTCGCACCCTGACGGCAACAGGCCTTGCCCGATATCAAGCCAAGCCCGGCACCTCGATCAGCTTCAGCGGCTCAAAGCCCTCGGCTTCGCCCTTGTGCAGCAGGCCCATCGCCTGGCAGACGACGCGGCTGGCGGTCTGGCCCGGCCGCGTCACCGCATAGTCGTGCCGGCAGTGCAGGTGACCGTGCAGCCACAAGTCGGCCAGCGGGATCAGCGCATCGTCGGCATTGCAGAAACTGGCGGTGCCGGGCTGCTTGCCGAAGCGCGGGTCAGCGCTGGCCAGGCTCGGCCCGAAGTGGGTGATGACGACGGTGCGATCCCAACCGCCGGCGGTCTGGGCGCCCGGGTTGGGCCGGTGCAGTTCACTGCCCAGCCAGTCGCGGCAGGCCAGCGATTCCTCGCGCAGCAGTTCGGGCGTCAACGGCTGGCCGTCACGCGTGGCGCCCATCAACGCCAGGAAGTAGGCTGAGGCGCGCATCGCGCGCGTCCGCCCTGTCTCGCCGAAGAGGTCGAAATCCGACCAGCGCACGGTGCCGACAAAACGCACCCGCAGGCCTGCGGCGCTGGTCAGCACCGGCGCTTCGCGCTCGATCAGCCGGATGCCGAAGCGCGCGCAGCGTTCGCGCAGCGGCGCCCAGTCGTGCACCAGGTCGCGGCCATCGAACTCGTGGTTGCCCGACACCATCAGCACCGGCACCGGCCAGCCGGCAAAGCGCTCGAGCGCGGTCCAGTTGGCATCGATGTCGCCGGCCAGCACCAGCAACTCGGCGCCAGAAGCCGGTTCGGGGTCGAAGACCTCGGTCTCGAGGTGGAGGTCTGAAAGCAGTTGCAGCCGCATGGTGAGCGGCTGCAGTGTAGGGGCGGCGGCCACCGGCTTGCGCCGGTGCTGCGGTCAGGCCGCCAGCTTCTGCTCGATCTGGGCCTTGATGGCCAGCAGCTGCGCCGGCAGCCGAGCCGACAGTTGCTGAAACAGCTCACCATGCAGGCCCATCTCGGTGCGCCAGGCGGCGCGGTCAATCGAGATCACCGATTGGTACTGCTCGCGGCTGAAATCGAGGCCGGTCCAGTTCAGATCGTCGTAGCGCGGGCTGAGACCGAAGATGTTCTCTTCACCACCGGCGCTGCCGTCCACCCGCTCGAGCATCCACTTCAGCACGCGCATGTTGTCGCCATAACCGGGCCAGACGAACTTGCCGTCGGCACCCTTGCGGAACCAGTTGACGCAGAAGATGCGCGGTTGTGGCGGCTCCTTGCCCTGCAACTGCTGGCCGATCTTCAGCCAATGGCTGAAGTAGTCGCCCATGTGGTAGCCCATGAAGGGCAGCATGGCAAACGGGTCGCGGCGCACCACGCCCTGCGCGCCAGCGGCGGCGGCGGTAGTCTCGGAGCCCATGGTGGCGGCCATGTACACACCCTCGGCCCAAGTGCGGGCCTCGGTGACCAGCGGCACCGTGGTCGAGCGACGGCCGCCGAAGATGAAGGCATCGATGGCGTAACCCGAGGGTGAATCCCACTCGGGGTCGAGCACCGGATTGTTGGTGGCGGCCACGGTGAAGCGTGCGTTGGGATGCGCGGCCGGCCGCGGCTTGCCGCCCACGGCGTTGTCCTTGGCGATCTGCGGCGTCCAGTCGCGGCCCTGCCAGTCGATCAGGTGCGCCGGCGTCTCGCCGTCCATGCCTTCCCACCAGATGTCGCCGTCGTCGGTGAGCGCCACGTTGGTGAAGATCACGTCGCGCTTGAGCGAATCCATGCAGTTCGGGTTGGTCTTGTAATTGGTGCCCGGCGCCACGCCGAAGTAACCCGCCTCGGGGTTGATGGCATGCAGGCGGCCATCGGCGGCCGGCTTGATCCAGGCAATGTCGTCGCCGACGGTGGTCACCTTCCAGCCTTCGAAACTCTTGGGCGGCACCAGCATCGCGAAGTTGGTCTTGCCGCAGGCGCTGGGGAAGGCCGCCGCCACGTGGTACTTCTTGCCGGCCGGCGAGGTGACGCCCAGGATCAGCATGTGCTCGGCCAGCCAGCCCTGGTCGCGGCCCATGGTACTGGCGATGCGCAGCGCAAAGCACTTCTTGCCCAGCAGCGCATTGCCGCCATAACCCGAGCCGTAGCTCCAGATCTCGCGCGTCTCGGGGTAGTGCACGATGTACTTGGTCTTGTTGCAGGGCCAGGTCGCGCTCTGCTCACCCGGCTGCAATGGTGCGCCCACGGAGTGCATGCAAGGCACGAAGTCGCCATCGCTGCCCAGCACGTCGAACACGGCCTTGCCCATGCGCGTCATGATGCGCATGTTCACCGCCACATAGGCGCTGTCGGACAACTCCACGCCGATGTGGGCGATGGGCGAGCCCAGCGGGCCCATCGAGAACGGCACGACGTACATCGTGCGGCCCTTCATGCAGCCCTTGAACAGCGCGGGCGTGCCGTCGGCCTGACCGGTCTGCAGCAGCGCACGCATCTCGGTCGGCGCCATCCAGTTGTTGGTCGGTCCGGCGTCTTCCTCAAGCGGGCTGCAGATGAAGGTGCGGTCCTCGACGCGGGCCACGTCGCTGGGGTCGCTGCAGGCCAGGAAGCTGTTGGGGCGCAACTCGGGGTTGAGCTTCTTGAAGGTGCCACCGGCCACCAACTCGGCGCACAGCCGGTCGTATTCTTGTTGCGAGCCGTCGCACCAATAGACATCGGCAGCCTCTGTCAGCGCGGCCATCTCGGCCACCCAGGCCAGCAGGCGGGCATGCGTTACATAGGCGGGCGCGTTCAGGCGCAGGCCTTCCATGGCGGGTTGGTTCATCAGGCGGCTCCAATCATGTCGAGGATGTCAAGAACGGGATTGCAGGAGCCCCGACGGCGTACGGGCCGCCGACGCTCTTGCAATGCCGCGCCAAGGGAAACGAGGGGGGTTGTCAGGCGCCCTGGTTATGGCTCGGGCCGCCGCCTGCGGTTGCCGAAGTGTGTTTCGGCACCGGAAAACCGGGCCGCAGGATGAGCGGCCCCGCTATTGTCGATCCAATGTAATCACCTTGTAACCACCGAGTCCCGAGGGGTCATGCAATTTTTGCATGGCTTGATGCGGTAGCGCAGACAGTGCTCAATCAGCGGCCGCTACAGCCGCCGGCGCCGGGCCGACAATCGGCGCCGTCAACCCAACTCAGGCCCCAGTGCCCGCCGCCATGAAGATCCTCAGCGTCAACACCGGCCGCGCACTGCCGCGCCTGATCAAGGGCCGCGCCATCCTCACCGCCATCGGCAAGCAGCCGGCGAGCGGGCCGGTGGCGGTGGGCACCCTGGGCCTGGACGGCGACGAACAGGCTGACCCCAGCGTGCACGGCGGGATGAGCAAGGCGGTTTACCTCTACCCGGTGCTGCACTACGCCTTCTGGCAGACAGTGCGGGCGCAGGCCAGCGCCGCCGCGCCCGGCGACGCGCTGCCGCACGGCTTCATGGGCGAAAACCTGACGGTCGAGGGTTTTGACGAATCCAAGCTGTGGATAGGTGACCGCCTGCGCCTGCCCGGCTGCGAACTGGCGGTGACCGAGCCGCGCCAGCCCTGCTTCAAGTTCAACGCGGTGATGGGTTTCCCGCAAGCCAGTGCGCTGATGAACCAGTCGGGCTACTGCGGCAGCTACCTGGCGGTGACCCGGCCCGGCACGTTGCAGGCCGGCGAGGCCATCGAGATCGTGCCAGGCACGCGCGAGGTGAACCTGCGCGAACTGTTCCTGGCCCGCATGCGCAAACGCCGGTGACGCCGATGAAGCCGGTGGTGCCGGTGAAGCCGGTGACGGCGGTTACGGCGGTCACGGCGCCGCCGCGGCCACCATCGATCAAACCGTCGCCTGCAGTCGCGCCAGCCGCGCCGCTTCAAGACGCCAAAGCGGCCCGGTGAGCACCAGCACCGCGATGTAGCGCACCACATGAAAGGCGGTGACCACCGGTACGCCCAGACCCAACACTGACGCGGTGATCGCCATCTCGGTGATGCCGCCGGGCGAGGTGGCCAGCAGCACGGTGGCCGGGTGTAACTGCCAGCCCCAGGCGAGCAGCGCCGCGAAAGCGGCCGATAGCGCGATCATCACCAGCGTGCCCAGCCCCACCGCCGTCAACCAGCGCGGCGCAGCCCGCAGCGAGGCCGGCGTGAAGCGCACACCCAGCGTGACCGCAATCGCCAGCTGGGCGGCATTGACCAGCGGCCGCGGCAGCGCCGACCACTCGACGCCGGAGCCGGTCAGCGCCACCGATACCAACAGCGCGCCCAGCACCCAGGGATTGGGCGCCCGCAGTGTCTGCATCAAGACGCCGCCGGCGGCGGTGGCGGCCAGCAGCAGCGCCAGGCCCATCGGCTGCACCAGGTGCACCGCCCGGGTAGACGGATCAGCGCCATGCACGCCCAGCGCCTGGTAGGCAAACGGGATCAGCACCACCACGATCAGCACCCGCAGCGAGTGCGCCGAGGCCACACGATCGACCTGCGCGCCGGCGCGGTCGGCCAGCAGCGCCATCTCGGACGCGCCGCCGATGGCCGCACCAAAAAAAGCCGACGCCGGCAGCACGCCACGCCCACGTTCGGCCCACACCAGGCAGCGGTAGAAGGCGTAACCCAGACCCAGCGCCCAGGCCACGCCCAGCGCGATGGCCGGCGCCAGTGTCTGCACCACCGCCACCGCCTGCGGGCTGAAGTACAGCCCCAGCGCCGTGCCCAGGATCCACTGGCCGGCATTGCGCAGCCGGTGCGAGGCCCGCAGCGGCGCACCCAGCGCGCTGGCCGCCGCGGTGAACAGCAGCGGCCCGATCAGCCAGGGCAGTGGCGAGTGCAGCGCCTGCGCCAGCGCCCCGGCCGTCGCTGCCAGCAGCAGCGTGATGGCCAGCTGTACGCCGGCCGGGGCGCCGCGCCAGTTCACAGCGCGGCGGCAGTTTCCAGCGCGGGATAGTCGGTGTAGCCGGCAGCGCCGCCGCCATACAGCGTGGCCGGCACCAGCGGCTGCAGCGGCGCGTTGTCGCGCAGGCGGCGGCCGAGGTCGGGGTTGCTGATGAAGGGCTTGCCAAAAGCCACCAGATCGGCAGCACCACTGGCCACCGCGTCCAGCGCCATCTGCCGGTCGTAACCGTTGTTGACCATCCAGGGACCGTCGTAGTGCGCGTGCAGCGCGGCATAGTCGAAGGGTGCCACGCCCTTGTCGCTCAAGTCACGCGCGCCGCCAGTCTGACCCTCGATCAGGTGGATGAAGGCCAGCTTCAGCGGCGCCAACTGCTGCAGCACATGGCCGTAGAGCGCCGCGGCATCGCTGTCCTGCGCCGCGTCGTTGACCGGCGTGATCGGCGACAACCGAATGCCGGTGCGGCCGCCACCGATCTCAGCGGTGATCGCCCGCATCACCTCGACCAGCAGCCGCGCCCGGTTGGCGATGCTGCCGCCATAGGCATCTGCGCGGTCGTTGATGCTGTCGCGCAGGAACTGCTCGAGCAGGTAGCCGTTGGCGCCATGCACCTCGACACCGTCAAAACCGGCATCGATGGCGTTGCGCGCCGCCTGGCGGTAGGCGGCAATGAGGCCGGGGATCTCGTCGAGCTTCAGCATGCGCGGCTTAGAGCAGGGCACAAAGCCCTCGGCGGTGAAGGTCTTGACCTCGGCAGCGCGCGTGGTGGACGACACCGGCGCCACACCGCCGGCCTGCAGGCTGACATGCGAGATGCGGCCCACATGCCACAGTTGCACGATGATGCGGCCGCCCTCGGCATGCACCGCATCAGTCACCTTGCGCCAGCCGGTCACTTGCTCGGCGCTGTGGATGCCGGGGGTGTCGAGGTAGCCTTGGCCCTGCGGGCTGATCTGGGTGGCCTCGCTGATGATCAGACCGGCGCCGGTGGCCGGGTTGGCACGCTGGCGGTAGTACTCGACCATCAGGTCATTGGGCAGTTGGCCGGGCGCGCGGTTGCGCGTCAGCGGCGCCATCACGATGCGGTTGGCAAGGGCGATGTCGCCAAGGCGGATAGGGTCGAATAAGGTCGTCATGGGCCGCAGGTTAGCTTGCCTGGGCGTGGCCTGGCAGTCACCTGCGCGCAAGCCGATGGGCTTGTGCCAACCGCCACAATGCAGCCGACATGACCGCATCCGCCCTGCCCACGCCGCTCAGCCTTGCCCATGGCCCCTTGTCCGGCCTCAAGGTGCTGGAACTCGGCCAGCTGATCGCCGGCCCGTTTGCTGGCAAGACGCTGGCCGAGTTTGGCGCCGAGGTGATCAAGATCGAACCGCCCGGCGAGGGCGACCCGCTGCGCAAGTGGCGCTTGCTGCACCAAGGCACCAGCGTCTGGTGGCAGGTGCAAAGCCGCAACAAGCGCAGCGTGGTGCTGGATTTGCGCACTGCCGAAGGCCGCGCCGACGTGGCCGCGCTGGCGGCCGGAGCCGATGTGCTGATCGAGAACTTCAAGCCCGGCACGCTGGAGAAGTGGGGCCTGGGCTACGACACCCTGGCAGCCGCCAACCCCGGGCTGGTGATGCTGCGCATCAGCGGCTATGGCCAGACGGGCCCCTACCGCGACCTGCCCGGCTTCGCCGTGGTGGCCGAGGCGATGGGCGGCCTGCGCCACCTGATGGGCGAGCCCGGCCGCGCGCCGGTG
>JBBQZM010000108.1:0-12317 GCA_038207685.1 Burkholderiales bacterium | reverse complement strand
TGCCTGCACTTGTTGAAGGTGCCCGAGGCGACGATCGAGGAGTTGATGGAGATCGTGCCGGCGCCCGATTTCCCCACCGCCGGCATCATCTACGGCGTCAACGGCGTGCGCGAGGGCTACCGCACCGGCCGCGGCAAGGTGGTGATGCGGGCCAAGTGCCACTTCGAGGACATCGACCGCGGCCAGCGCCAGTCGATCATCGTCGACGAGATCCCTTATCAAGTTAACAAGAAGACGCTGCTTGAGCGCATTGCCGAACTGGTGCACGAGAAGAAGATCGACGGCATCAGCCACATCCAGGACGAGAGCGACAAGTCCGGCATGCGGGTGGTGATCGAGTTGAAGCGCGGCGAAGTGCCCGAGGTGGTGCTGAACAACCTTTATAAGCAGACGCAGTTGCAGGACACCTTCGGCATCAACATGGTGGCGCTGATCGACGGCCAGCCCCGGTTGTGCAACCTCAAGTTGCTGCTGGAGGTCTTTCTCGAGCACCGGCGCGAGGTGGTGACACGGCGTACGGTGTACGAGATGCGGCGCGCGCGCGAGCGCGGCCATGTGCTTGAAGGCCTGGCGGTGGCGCTGGCCAACATCGACGAGTTCATCGAGACCATCAAGTCCAGCCCGACGCCGCCGGTGGCCAAGGCCGCGCTGATGGCCAAGAGCTGGGACAGCTCGATGGTGCGCGAGATGCTGACCCGTGCCGAGGCCGATACGCCCGGCGGCCGCAGCGCCTATCGCCCCGAAGGCCTGCCCGCCAACTACGGCCTGCAGGCCGACGGCCTGTACCGCCTGAGCGACGACCAGGCCGGCGAGATCCTGCAGATGCGCTTGCAGCGCCTGACCGGGCTGGAGCAGGACAAGATCATCGGCGAGTACAAGGACGTGATGTCCGTCATCGCCGACCTGCTCGACATCCTGGCCAAGCCCGAACGCGTGACCACCATCATCTCGGACGAGTTGCTGGCGGTGAGGCTGGAGTTCGGCCAGAGCAAGCTGGCCGCTCGCCGCAGTGTGATCGAGCACAACGCGCTGGAGCTAGGCACCGAGGACTTGATCACGCCCACCGACATGGTGGTCACGCTCAGCCACACCGGCTACATCAAGAGCCAGCCGCTGGCCGAATACCGGGCGCAAAAGCGCGGCGGTCGCGGCAAGCAGGCGACGCAGACCAAGGAAGACGACTGGGTCGATCAGCTGTTCATCGCCAACACCCATGACTGGATCCTGTGCTTCAGCGACCGCGGCCGGGTCTACTGGCTGAAGGTCTGGGAGGTGCCGCAGGGCTCGCGAAATTCACGCGGCAAGCCCATCGTCAACATGTTCCCGCTGCAGCCGGGCGAGAAGATCACCGTGGTGCTGCCGCTGACCGGCGAGTTCCGCAGCTTCCCGGCCGACCACTTCATCTTCATGGCCACCACCCTGGGCACGGTCAAGAAGACGCCGCTGGATGACTTCAGCAACCCGCGCAAGGCCGGCATCATTGCCGTCAACCTCGACGATGGCGACGAGTTGGTGGGTGCGGCGTTGACCGACGGCCAACACGATGTGATGCTGTTCTCCGACGGCGGCAAGGCGGTGCGCTTCGACGAGGCCGACGTCACGCCGCACGGCCGCGTCTCGCGTGGCGTCAAGGGCATGACGCTGGAGTTGGGGCAGACCGTGATTGCCATGCTGGTGGCCGAGAACGAGAGCCAGAGCGTGCTCTGCGCCACCGAGAACGGCTACGGCAAGCGCACCTCGATCGTCGAGTACACCCGCCATGGCCGCGGCACCAAGGGCATGATCTCGATCCAGCAGACCGAGCGCAACGGCAAGGTGGTGGCGGCGACGCTGGTCGACCCCACCGACGAGATCATGCTGATCACCGACCGCGGCGTGCTGGTGCGCACCCGCGTTGCCGAGATCCGCGAACTCGGCCGTGCCACCCAGGGCGTGACGCTGATCGCGCTGGACGACGGCAGCAAGCTATCGGGTCTGCAGCGCATTGCCGACAACGACGCCCCGGCTGACGTGCTGGACGACGGTGAACCGCCCGCTGGCGGTGACCACGCAGCCGACAACGACACCCCTAACCTGGATACGGATACCCCATGAAACTGAGCAACCGCATTGCACGCCTCACCTTGATCGCCGTCCTGGCAAGCGCTGCCAGCCTGAGCCAGGCCCAGGACAGCAAGAAGGCCCTGGTGCAAAAGGCACTGGAGCTGCAACAGGCCGGCATCGAGGGCGTCGGTGTCGGCCTGGCCAACCAGACTGCCAACCAGGTACTGCAGTTGGCAGGCCAGGCCCTGGGCCGCGTGCCGGCCGACAAGCGCGAGGCCCTGGGCGCCGAACTGCAGGCCGAAGTGCGCAAGTTCTTCGAGGACATCTCCCCCATGCTGCGCGCCGGCGCCGTGCGCCTGGCGCCGTTGACCCTGGGGGCGGCAATGGAACAGAACTTCAGCGAGGACGAGTTGAAGGTGCTGGTCGCCTGGTTCGAGTCGCCGGTCAGCCGCAAGTACCAGCAAATGGCCGTCGAAACGCAGCAGGCGCTGGGCCAGAAGCTGGTGGCCGAGACGCGGCCGCAGATCGAACCCAAGCTGAAGGCGCTGGAGCAGGTGCTGGGCGCCAAGCTGGCCGCGGCCACCGGCAGCCCTGCCCCCGCTGCCGCCGCCGCGCCCGGCCCGCGCGCAACACAGCCCGCAGCGCCCAAAGCCTCGGCACCGGCCAAGAAGTGAGCCTGGCGCATGACGCCGGCCTCGCCGCCCGCGCCCGCCGCATCGCCGATGCTGGTGGGACGGGTTGACCTGACACGACCTGTACCGCGCCATGGCTGATCAACCCAAGCCCGCCGCCACCGCCGACCTGCAAGCCCTGCGTGAGCGCATCGACGCGCTCGACCGCGAACTGCTGACGCTGCTGAACCGCCGCATGCAAGTGGTGGTCGAGGTGGGTGAGCTGAAGAAGAACGAAGGCTCGCCGGTGTTCCGGCCCGAGCGTGAGGCGCAAGTCATCGACGGGCTGAAGGCCGCCAACCCGGGCCCGCTGCTCAACGACTGCGTTGCGCCGATCTGGCGCGAGATCATGTCGGCCAGCCGCGCGTTGGAAGCCCCCACCCGGGTGGCCTTCCTGGGCCCGGCCGGCACCTTCAGCGAGGAGGCAGCGCTGGGCTACTTCGGCACCTCGATCGTGCGGGTGCCCTGCGCCAGCTTCGACGAGGTGTTCCGCGCCACCACCGCCGGCGCCGCCGATTTTGGCGTGGTGCCAGTGGAGAACTCCACCGAGGGCGTGGTGGCCCGTTCGCTGGATCTGTTTCTCAGCACGCCGCTGTTCATCATCGGCGAGACCAGCCTGATCGTGCGCCACAACCTGCTGCGCCGGCAGAACGACATGGCCGCCATCAAGACCGTGGTGGCGCATCCGCAGGCGCTGGCGCAATGCCATGGCTGGCTCAGCCTGAACCTGCCCGAGGTCGAGCGCCGGCCGGTGTCCAGCAATGCCGAAGGCGCCCGCCTGGCGGGCACCGACAGCAGCCTGGCGGCGATTGCCAGTGCGCGCGCGGCGGCCGAGTTTGGCCTGCATGTGCTGAGCCCGGCAATCCAGGACGACGCCCACAACCGCACCCGCTTCGCGGTGGTGACCCACCCTGACCGCCATCCCGCGCCGCAGCCGTCAGGCCATGACTGCACCAGCCTGGTGGTCAGCGTCGACAACAAGCCCGGTGCAGTGCACGACTTGCTGATGCCGCTCAAGCAGCATGGCGTGTCGATGACACGCTTCGAGTCGCGGCCAGCGCGATCGGGCCAGTGGGAGTACTACTTCTACATCGACATCGCCGGCCACCCTGATGAGCAGCATGTGGGCACGGCGCTGCGTGCGCTGCGCGAAGCCTGTGCCTTCTTCAAGGTGCTGGGTACCTACCCGCTCGACAAAAAGTGATGCGGTCCAGGCTCTCCCCCTTAGCGCCTTCGACTGTCCGCGCCCTCGCAGAGCGCGGGCGGTACGCGAGGCGTTCGGGCCTGCGCAGGCAGGCCCGAACGCCCACGCAACCCCCCACCCCGGGGGGCGGCCCCCGGCGTCCCGGCAGAGCCGGTTCTGCGGCGGCTGCTTGCTTGCCACGGATTCATTCCGCTGGGGTGCCGTTTGGCACCACAGATTGCTGAGATGTTCAACCAACTGGGTGTGATCGGCTGCGGCCTGATGGGCGGCTCGTTTGCGCTGGCGCTCAAGCGTGCCGGCCTGGTCAAGCAGGTGGTGGGCTACAGCAAGTCGCCGTCGACCACCGAACTGGCCAAGCGGCTGGGTGTGATCGACGTCGCTGCCGAGTCGGCGCTGCTGGCGGTGTCGGGCTCCGACATCGTGCTGGTGGCGGTGCCGGTGGCGGCCACCGAGTCAACCTTCAACGCGCTGCGCCACGGCATCAAGGACGGCATGCTGGTGATGGACGTGGGTTCGACCAAGCGCGATGTGGTCGACACCGCGCGCCGCGTGCTGCGCGACAGGATCAGTCACTTTGTACCGGCCCACCCGATCGCCGGCAGTGAGCAAGCCGGCGTGGCCCATGCCGATGCCGCGCTGTACAACAACCGGCAGGTGATCCTGACGCCGCTGTCCTTGACCCAGCCCGACTTGCTGCGCAAGGCCACCGATGTCTGGACAGCGATCGGCGGCCAGGTGCTACGCATGACGCCGGAAAACCACGACTCAGCGTTTGCCGCCGTCAGCCACCTGCCGCACCTGCTGGCCTTTGCCTATTTTTCGGCCATTGCCGGTCAGCCGGCCGGTCGCGACCTGCTCTCGCTGGCCGGCCCCGGTTTCCGTGATTTCACCCGCATCGCTGCTGGTGATCCGGCCGTCTGGCGCGACATCCTGCTGGCCAACCGCGAAGAGGTGCTCAATCAGAGCCAGCGCTTCCGCGTTGCGCTGGATGCGCTTGAGCATGCGATGTTGGCCGGCAATGCCCAGGCGGTGGAAGACTTGGTGCGCAACGCCTCCGAGGGCCGAAGCAACTGGCAGATCGGTGGATCCCAGCGCGGCTCGACCGGCCAGTGAACGCCGCCGCTGGCCAGCGGCGGCCCGCCCTGCACTGGCCAAGACCTTGATCCGAACCACCATGAACAAGCTGCCCCATCTCGACTTGCCGCCGCTGCGCGGCGCCGCCGGCACGGTGCACCTGCCCGGCTCGAAAAGCATTTCCAACCGCGTGCTGCTGCTGGCCGGCTTGAGCGAAGGCACAACCCTGGTGCGCGATCTGCTGGCCAGCGACGATACCGCGGTGATGCTGGACGCCTTGCGGGCGCTGGGCTGCACATTGCAAACCCAGGCGGACGGCACGCTGGCAGTCACCGGTCTGGGCGGCCGCCTGCGGGTGCATGAGGCGGCGCTTTTTCTCGGCAATGCCGGCACCGCGATGCGGCCTCTGGCCGCCGCGCTGGCGGTGCTGGCCGCGCTGCAGGGCGGACGCTTCGAGCTCAGCGGCGTGCCGCGCATGCACGAGCGGCCGATCGGCGATCTGGTCGATGCGCTGCGGCAACTGGGCTGCGACATCGACTACCTGGGCCAGGATGGTTATCCGCCGCTGCGGCTGCAGGGCAAGGACGGCGGCAACGGCGGCGGCGTGGCGACGGCGGGCGAGATCCGGGTGCGTGGTGATGTGTCAAGCCAGTTCCTCACCGCGCTGTTGCTGGCGCTGCCGCTGGCCAGCAGCGCCGGCCCGGTGGTGATCGCAGTCGACGGCGAACTGATCAGCAAGCCCTATGTCGAGATCACCCTCAAGCTGCTGGCGCGCTTCGGCATCGCGGTGCAACGCGAAGGGTTCCAACGCTTCACCATCCCGGCCGGCAGCGCCTACCGCACACCGGGCGTGATCCATGTCGAGGCTGATGCCTCGTCGGCCTCGTACTTCATCGCGCTGGGGGCGATCGCCGCCATCGACGCGCCCATCGTGATCGAGGGCCTGGGGCTGGACTCTATCCAGGGCGACATTCACTTTGTCGAGGCCGCGCAGGCGATGGGCGCCGAGGTACACGGCGAGCCCGGCCGGCTCAGCGTGCGCCGCGGCGCCTGGCCGCTGCGCGCCATCAGACTCGACTGCAACCACATGCCCGACGCCGCAATGACGTTGGCGGTGATGGCCTTGTATGCCGAAGGCACGACGCGGCTGGACAACATCGCCAGCTGGCGTGTCAAGGAAACCGACCGCATCGCCGCCATGGCCGCCGAGTTGCGCAAGCTGGGCGCCACGGTCACCGAAGGCGCTGATTTCATCGAGGTCAGCCCGCCGGTGGACTGGCACGCCGCAGTGATCCACACCTACGACGACCACCGCATCGCGATGTGCCTGTCGCTGGCGGCCTTCAATCCGCTGGTGGCCCGGCCCGGCGAGGAGGTGCCGCTGCGCATGCTCGACCCACAGTGCGTGGCCAAGACCTTCCCGCAGTACTTCGAGGCGCTGTTCGCGGTGTCGCAGGTGGCCACGGCCGACATTCCGGTGATCACCATCGACGGCCCCACCGCCTCGGGCAAGGGCACGCTGGCGGCCACCGTGGCGGCGCGGCTGGGCTGGCACCAGCTGGATTCGGGCCTGCTCTACCGGGCCACCGCGCTGGCCGCGCTGCGCCAGGGCGTGGCCGACGACGATGAGCCGGGGCTGGCCACCGTGGCCGCCGGCCTCGATCTGCGCTTCGACGGCGAACGGGTACTGCTAGCCGAGCAGGACGTCGCCACCGAACTACGGGCCGAACAGGTCGGCAGCATGGCCTCGCGCATTTCGGCCCTGCCGGCCGTGCGCGGCGCGCTGCATGCGCTGCAACTGGGCTTTCGGCGGCTGCCCGGCCTGGTAGCCGATGGCCGGGACATGGGCACGGTGATCTTTCCCGCTGCGCCGCTCAAGCTGTTCCTCACCGCCAGCCCTGCGATGCGCGCCGATCGGCGCTATAAGCAATTGATTTCAAAGGGTATTTCTGCTAATATCGAAGACCTTCGCGCGGATCTGGAGGGGCGTGACGAGCGGGACAGAAACCGGCTCATCGCGCCCTTGAAGCCCGCGCAAGACGCGTTGCTGCTCGACAACTCATGTCAGACGATCGATCAATCGGTCGATCAGGTACTGGCTTGGTGGGCACAGCGCGGGCCGTTTTCGCCAAGCACTGGTCACTGATCGCGTCACTGATTCACTGATCGCATCACTGATTGAATTTGGCGGCCGCAGCCAGCATCGCCCACCCGTCCCGCCCACCGCGGCCGTCAGGCCCTCGCGGGCTGGGTGATCTCTCGTCAATCCACCCGCAACCCCGGTTGCATCCACCCCGCCGGCAACTTCAATCTTGGTTTTCGCCGGCACCAAGGACTTCTGCATGACCCAATCCCTAGACCACATTCCCGACAGCCCGCACGCCATCGACAGCTTTGCGGCGATGTTCGAGGAATCGCTCAAGAAGAATGACATGCGTGCCGGCGAGGTCATCTCCGCCGAAGTGGTGCGCATCGAACACAGCCACGTCGTGGTGAACGCCGGCCTCAAGAGCGAAGCCTACGTTCCGATCGAAGAATTCAAGAACGACCAGGGCGAACTGGAAGTTGAAGTCGGCGACTTCGTCTCGGTGGCCATCGACGCCATCGAAAACGGCTACGGCGACACCATCCTGTCGCGCGACAAGGCCAAGCGCCTGGCCTCCTGGCTGTCGCTGGAAACCGCGCTGGAGTCGGGAGACTTCGTCGAAGGCACCGTGTCGGGCAAGGTCAAGGGCGGCCTGACCGTGCTGGTCAATGGCATCCGCGCCTTCCTGCCGGGCTCGCTGATCGACACCCGTCCGGTCAAGGATCTGAGCCCGTACGAAGGCAAGACCCTGGAATTCAAGGTCATCAAGCTCGACCGCAAGCGCAACAACGTGGTGCTGAGCCGCCGCGCGGTGGTGGAAGCCTCGATGGGCGAAGAGCGCGCCAAGCTGCTCGAAACCCTGACCGAAGGCGCGATCGTGCACGGCGTGGTCAAGAACATCACCGAATACGGTGCGTTTGTCGACCTCGGCGGCATCGACGGCCTGCTGCACATCACCGACATGGCCTGGCGTCGTGTGCGTCACCCCAGCGAAGTGGTCACCGTCGGCCAGGAACTGTCAGCCAAGGTGCTGAAGTTCGACGCCGAGAAGAACCGCGTCTCGCTGGGCATCAAGCAGCTGGGTGACGACCCCTGGCTGGGCGTGTCGCGCCGCTACCCGAGCAACACCCGTCTGTTCGGCAAGGTCACCAACATCGCCGACTACGGTGCGTTTGTCGAGATCGAACCCGGCATCGAAGGCCTGGTGCACGTCTCCGAGATGGACTGGACCAACAAGAACGTCGCCCCGTCCAAGATTGTCGCCCTGGGCGACGAGGTCGAGGTCATGGTGCTCGAGATCGACGAGGACAAGCGCCGCATCAGCCTGGGCATGAAGCAGTGCAAGGCCAACCCCTGGGAAGAGTTCTCGGGCACGGTGCACCGCGGCGACAAGGTGCGCGGCCCGATCAAGTCGATCACCGACTTCGGCGTCTTCGTCGGCCTGGCCTCGGGCATCGACGGCTTGGTGCACCTGTCCGACCTGTCCTGGCACGAGCCGGGCGAGGCCGCCGTGCGCAACTACAAGAAGGGCCAGGAAGTCGAGGCCTTGGTGCTGGCCATCGATGTGGAGCGCGAGCGCATCAGCCTGGGCATCAAGCAACTCGACGGCGACCCGTTTGCCAACTACACCTCGATCAACGATCGCGGCGCATTGGTCACCGGCAAGGTCAAGACCGTCGACGCGCGTGGCGCCGAGATCCAGCTCAACGACGATGTCACCGGCTACCTGCGGGCGTCCGAACTGAGCCGCGACCGTGTCGAGGACGCGCGCAACCTGCTCAAGGACGGCGACGAAGTCAGCGTCATGATCATCAACGTCGATCGCAAGGCGCGTTCGATCCAGTTGTCGATCAAGGCCAAGGACAACGCCGACCAGCAAGAGCAGATGACGCGTTTGTCGCAGACCAGTGAGCGTGAAAACGCCGGCACCACCAGCCTGGGCGCGCTGCTGCGGGCCAAGATGGAAAACCGAGAATAGGTTTTAGCCCCCGCCGCCTGGCGGCGGCCCCCCGAGGGGGCAACCCAAGCCGACCGGGAGACCCGGATCGGCTTGGGCGGCTTCGATGAGCACCGCTCCCCCTGGCCGCCTCCGGCGGCCTGTCCCCGGAGGGGAAATCCCGCTCCGAGACTGCAGGCTTTGATCGAATGACCCGTAGTGATCTGGTGAACAAGCTGGCCGAGCGATTCGGGCAGTTGACGCAGCGCGACACCGAGTTCGCGGTCAAGACCATCCTCGACGCGATGAGCGACGCCTTGTCGCGTGGCCACCGCATCGAGATCCGTGGTTTTGGCAGCTTCTCGATCAACCGCCGGCCACCGCGGCTGGGCCGCAATCCGCGCAGCGGCGAGAAGGTCACCATCCCTGAAAAGCTGGTGCCGCATTTCAAGCCGGGCAAGGCGCTGCGCGAGTCGGTGGATGAGAGCCTGCCGGTGCTTGACGATTCGCCGCCGGTCTGAGGCCGCCGCGCGCGGAATGTGCTGATTGACCCAAGGGCCCCATCGGGGCCTTTTTTTCATGGCGCTCGACTGGTCGCATTCGGCGTCGACGTGATGCCGCTCCGTAGAATGCAGCCGCCATGCGCGTCTTTCATTGGGTCTTCCGGGCCTTCCTCTTCTTCACGCTGTTTGCCTTTGCGCTCAACAACGAGCAGCCGGTGGTCGTGCACTGGTTCTTCGGCGCGCAGTGGACGGCGCCCTTGGTGATCGTGGTGCTGACGGCCTTTGCCGGCGGCGCTGCACTGGGCGTGCTGGCCATGGTGCCCAGCTGGTGGCGACACCGACGCGTGGCGCGCCAGCATGCGCCGCCGCCGCCCGCAGCGGCTCGCCCGTCACGTGAACCGGCCAACCCGCCGATCACCGAACCCGGGCCCGAACACCCACCGCGCGAGGGACTCTGAGTCATGGATTTCGACAGCCCCGGGCTGCTGATCGGCCTGCTGGTCGCCTTGCCCGCCGTCTTCCTGCTGGGCTGGGCGGCGTCGCGCTTCGACTTGCGGCAATTCCGCCGCGCCGACCGTGACGCGCCCAAGGCCTATTTCAAGGGCCTGAACCTGCTGCTCAACGAGCAGACTGACAAGGCCATCGACGCCTTCATCGAAGCGGTACAGCACGATCCCGACACCAGCGAACTGCACTTCGCGCTGGGCAACCTGTTCCGCCGCCGTGGTGAATTTGAACGTGCAGTGCGCGTGCACCAGCACCTGCTGCAACGCGCCGACCTGGGCCGCGCCGACCGCGAACGCGCCCAGCATGCGCTGGCGCAGGATTTCATGAAGGCCGGCTTGTTCGACCGCGCCGAGGAGGCCTTCCGCGCACTGGAGGGCACACCCTTCGAAACCGAAGCCCGACTCGCGCTGCTGGCACTGGCCGAGCGCTCACGCGACTGGCAGGTGGCGGCCGACCTGGCGCTGCAACTGGAAAAGAGCGGCACCGGCTCCTTCGCCAACCGCATCGCCCACTACCACTGCGAACGCGCTGCCGAGGCCGATGCGCGGGGCGATGCCGACAGCGCCAGCCAGTTGCTGGCCCAGGCCCAGGCGGCATCGCCGCAATCGCCGCGGCCGTTGGTGCAACGTGCCCAGCGTCTGGCGCGCCAGGGCGAGCATGCGGCGGCGCTGGCGGCCTGGGAGGCGGTGCGCCAGCGCAGCCCCGAGGTCTTCACCCGGTTGGCCGGCGAGTACGCCGCCAGCGCGCGGGCCGCCGGCCAGGCCGATGCCGCACGGCTGGCCCTGACAAGCATGTTCCAGCAGGCCCCGGGCATCGACCTGTTGCGCGCCCTGGCCGCGCTGGACGGCAGTGCGCCCGGCGCCTCGCCGGCGCTGGCCGATCTGCTGCGCGAGCAGCCCAGCCTGTCAGCCGCCATCGAACTGCTGGCCACGCCACCCGCCGACTGGCCCGACAACGCGCTGCAAAGCGTTCGCGAGGCCGTGGCCCGCGCCGCCCGCCCGTTGCAGCGCTACCGCTGCGCCGCCTGCGGCTTTGAGGCCCAGCACCATTTCTGGCAATGCCCGGGCTGCCTGGGCTGGGACACCTTCCCGCCTCAGCGCATCGAAGAATTGTGAGCCCCGGCCGCGGCGTACCGCGGCCACCCCCAAGGGGCTTGCGGTGCCGCTTGGCGAACTGAGGCCGGCCCCGCACTGCTTCGATCGACCTTGTGCGTCAGGTCAGCAGGTGGCGTTCAAGCTGCGCCAGCACCTCATCCAACGCCGGCACCTGGCCCTTGCCGCCGAAGCTGGCCACCGGCCCCGGCCCGCTGAGGCCGGCCAGGCCGGGCTCATGGTCGCAGTAGATGCCGATGGTTGGCGCGCCAAAGGCCGCCGCCAGATGCGAAAAGCCGGTGTCAAGGCCGACGATCTGCCGGGCCGCGCCCAGCACGGCCGCCATGTCGGCCACCGACAGGAAGGGCGGCACCACGCCGTCGCAGCCAGCGGCGATGCGCTCGGCGCGTTGACGCTCGTCCTCATTGCCCCAGACGATCACCGGCGTCAGCCCGGCCGCCTGCAGGCGCTGACCGACGGTGATCCAGCGGTCCTCGGGCCACAGCTTCTCGGGCCGACTGGCGCAGGGAATCAGCGCCGCGCTGGGTGCCGGCGCGGCCCAACTGCCGGTCAGCGCGCCGGCGGGTGGCGTGATGCCGAAATCAGGCGGCGTGGCCGGCAGCGCATAACCCAGGAGTGCAGCGGACAGCATGCGGTTGCGCGCCACCGCCTGCAGTTGGCGCGGCACCGCGGCGCGGCGGCTATAGAACAAGGCCGCCGCCGGCTCGCGGATGCTGGCGCGGTCATAACCGGCCAGCGGACCGCGCGCCTGCAGGCCCCAGAGCACACTCTTGAGCAGGCCCTGCAGGTCCAGCACCAGGTCGTAGGGCTCGCGCCGCAGTTCGGCGCGCAGCGCGGCCATGGCCGCGCGTGTATCGGCCGCCAGCAGGCGCTTGCGCCACTTGCGCCAGGCCAGCGGCAGCACCCGGGACACGCCGGCATGCAGGCGCGGGATGGCGACAAACGGCGCCTCGACCAGCCAGTCAATCTGCAGGCCCGGGATCGCACGCAACATGTCGCTGACCGCCGGCAAGGCGTGCACCACATCGCCCATCGACGAAGTCTTGACGATCAGGACGCGGGTCATGCCGGACCAGCGGCGAGCCACGAATTGGCCACAGCGGTCAGCGCTGGCCGGCAGCCCGGCCGCTTGCTCACGCTGCGCCCGAAGAGGCCCGTTCGGCGACCAGCGCCGGGTTGAA
>JBBQZM010000107.1:0-12368 GCA_038207685.1 Burkholderiales bacterium | reverse complement strand
CCGGCATGTCCTCCGGTGGCGCCATGACATCGGTGATGCTGGCCACTTATCCAGAAGTGTTCGCGAGCGGCGCCATCATCGCCGGGCTGCCGTACCGAAGCGCCAACACCCTCATGCAAGCCCTCTTTCGAATGAAATGATACGGCGGGCACTCGGACTCGAAACTCGAGGACTTGGTGCGCGGCGCATCGGAGAATGCAAAAAACTGGCCAACGATCTCCGTTTGGCACGGCAGCTTGGACCAGACCGTTGATTCTTCGAATGCCGGCGCAATCGTCCGGCAGTGGCAGGGGATCCACCATGTTGAGGGTCCGCCGACGCGGACCGACGTGGTGGATGGCTATCCGCGGCAGGTCTGGTGTCATGCCAGCGGTCGTGAAGTCATTGAGGAATACAACATCACCGGAATGGGACATGGCACACCGCTTGAGACAGGAGGCGCCGAGGGCTGCGGTGCCAGCGGCGATTACATGCTTGAAGTCGGCATCTCCTCGACCCGCCACATCGCACACTTCTGGGGCCTGACCGCCGTTGAGCAGCCGGGATGGCGATGATTCAAAAAGCTAACTGAATCCCCTCTAGATCAGATGGTGAGCTCAGCATTTTTGCCCTACTTGGTGATATGCCCTGTTGGTGGCCGCAGGGTTTTTCCGACACGACGGAGGGGCGGCACTCAGCAGGCACTTCGGTGATGCAGGCTCGACGGCTCCAATGGTGACAAAACAGCGGTCCGTGCTGGTGCCATTGGCGCCACGCTGGATGACTTCAGCAGAGGTACACAGGGAGTTCGCTCGCCACGGGGAGCATTCGTTTACTCAACCTCCCGACGTCGAGGTCGCAGGAGCAGACACATGACAAAACTCGCAACCAGCACGCGGTTTCTGAAAGAGCTGTACCGAGAAGCCGTAGAGGACGACATCCTAAACGGGGCTGCGGTGCTGGGCTTTTTCCTGATGCTGGCGATCTTTCCGGCGATGATCTTCGTGCTGGCGCTCATCCCCTACCTGCCGATCGCGAACGTCGATCAGGCAATCATGGAGTTGCTGCGACAGGCGCTGCCGGCGAGCGCCGCCGACATGTTCGCGGGTGTCGTTCAAGAGGTCACACAAGAACAACGTGGTGGCCTGCTCTCGTTCGGTCTCATCGCTGCGCTGTGGGCCACCTCCACCGGTATGTACGCCATCATGCAGCAGCTCAACATCGCCTATGACGTCGACGAGGGGCGCGGCTTCCTGCGGGCTCGGCTCGTGGCGATCACACTGAGCCTGCTGTTCGTGGTGCTGGTGCTGGGCGGCTTCTCGCTCATCGTTCTGGGCGGCCAGATCCAGGCGTGGCTGGGCTCGCATTTCGGCTTAGGCTACGCGCTGCTGGCGTTCTTCATCGTCTTTCGCTGGGTGATCATCTTGGCAGGGCTGCTGCTGGCGTTCTCCCTCATCTACTACCTTGCACCGAACGTTGAGCAGAAATTCAAGTTCATCACGGCAGGCAGCGTCGTCGGCGTCGTCGTTCTTCTGGTCGCATCGCTGGCTTTTGCCTGGTACACGCAAAGTTTCGGTAACTACGACGCTACCTACGGCAGCGTCGGCGCGGTCATGGTGCTGATGATGTGGCTCTACATTGCAGGGCTGGCCATCCTGTTTGGCTCGGAGATCAATGCGCTCATAAAACCACTCGGCGCCGGCGGCAAGCAGAACGTCGGAAATGCGATCGGCCAACGCAAGCGAGACCCCGACTCGCGATGACACACATCGGAGCCTCACGGTGGTGCGGGCTCATTCGGCGATGGGAGCATCCAATAGTGCAGACCTGAATCGGTGACCCTTGGACCCCGCCGCAAATTCACAGACCGGTTTCGAACCGAATCTGTCCGCCCCGCCATCAAATCGCTGTTCATTCGTTCTTCGACAGCGACCGCAGTGTTGAGACGAAAGGCCGGAGGCAGTTCGATCTGCAGCGTATACCCCGCCGCGAGCGGGATCCCCGGCGTGGCCGGGCTCGCGTCCGCCACCCGGACGAAGGTCTGATCGGTCACCTGCCCTGCGACGTTGCCGTAGAAGCTGATAGGCGCCACGATGTTCACCGCCCGACACGCCAACGGTGATCTGCGTTCGCAGGCCGATGACGATGCAGAACATGGCGCTCGTTACCGACGATAGCCTCTGGTTCTTCATGTCCAGAAAGAGCCATCCCGTTTGCCGGACTCGCCGCCGAGCCCTCAGTCTTGGTGGCGGCACGACCCTTCTTCATCGGCAGGCCCCGCTGCGTGCCGCATTCGAATGGCACCGCAGATCTCCCCGGACTTTCGGAACAGATGCCAAGTCTTCGGGCGCGATTCCGAGCGGACGCGGCGACACGCCTTCAGTGGAGCGTGCCGAGATAGGCTGCGATGTCGCGTGCATCGCGCTCGCCGACGCCCATCGCCGGCATCGTCGTCAGCGGATCGATGCTGCGCGGGTCGCGGATCCAGCGGACCAGCATCTCCGGCGTGTTGGCGACGCTGCCGGCAATCAACTGTCGCTTGGCCAAAGCCTCCGAGCGGCGGCCCGACGTGAACCTCCGGCCCGACGACCCCGGGAATCGAGTGGCAGGCGGAGCGCCAGCGCCGGCAATCGCTGCATGAACGCAACCACCGCCCAAAGATCGGCCTCGGCCATCGTGAACCGCCACGACGGCATGCCACTCATCTTGATGCCGTTGCGGGTGATCCAGTACAGATCCTGCGGCCGCCATTTGCGCGACGCCTCGACCAGCGGGCCGGGCGGCGGCAGCAGGCTGCGGCCGATCGGATCCTGCGCGACGCCGGGCCCGCCATGGCACTGCACGCAGTGGCTGACACAGCACACGCCGCCACGTTCGATCTGCGCGAGATCGTCGAGTCGATGGACCTCGATCCCGCCGGCACGCGCACGCACCGAGAAGTGCATCGTCTTGCCGAGCAGCGAGTAGACTGGCTGCGGGTGATGCGCGAGTGCGGAGATGTTGTAAAAGCCCCCTCTGATGAAGGCGAATCCGCCCACCAGGGCGGGCTCTAATTTGAAGTGCGACACGGCGCAACCTGTAAGGTGTCGCCCAAATGGGAACCCACTACTCGCACGTGAACGAAGCCGACCGCATGTTCATCGTTCTGCAGATGGGCTGCTTCAAAGCGCTGCTGCTGGCGTGAGCGCCTTGTGCTCGCGCGGCCAAAGGGCCGAGTAGGTCGCGTCTGACAACCGATAAGCATGTGCGACGACCCTTCGACGGGCGCACGCGGAATTGCTGTGTCCGACGCCGTTCCCTACGCTATCTCCTGGCATCACCAAACCTTCGGCGCTGCCAAGGCCTGCAGTTCAGGCAAAGGCCACTGTGACGCGTCGCAGCCGGCACCCAGCAACCCAACAGGAGAAGCACATGAACAGCAACATCGTCCCGCCCCCGGGCAATCCCGCAAGAAACAACGACCTCGACCCCGATCGGGACCGCGACGCGAACCTCGATCCGATCACCGGCGCACCCGGTTCCCATCCGGTGGGCACCGGCGTTGGCGCGGTGCTCGGCGGCGCTGCCGCCGGCGCGGCGACCGGCACGGTCGCCGGACCAGTCGGCACTGTGATCGGTGCAGCGGTCGGCGCGGTAGTCGGCGGCCTGGCGGGCAAGGAGGTCGCAGAAGCGATCGACCCTACTGCCGAAGCTGACTATTGGCGCGACAACTACAGCCACCGCCCGTACATCGACAGCAGCTACGGCTATGACGACTACGGCCCCGCCTACGGTTATGGCGTCTCGTCGTATTCGAAGTACGCTGGGCGAGGCTTCGACGACGTCGAGTCGGACCTGGGCCGCGACTGGGATTCGGCACGGGGCAGTTCGCGCCTGGGCTGGGACCATGCCAGGCACGCAACCCGTGACGCCTGGGACCGCGTCAGCGACTCGGTCGAGCGGGCGATGCCCGGCGACTCGGACCGCGACGGCAAGTAGCGGGCGTACTCGGCGGCGCTGCCGCGCTGCGGCGCCGCCGCTTCGAACCCCCCAACCCCCACCGCACCCAGCTCCGGGTGCGGTTTCACCGCCCACGATTTTTGGTTGACACACCATCCCCACTGCCAAGCGCCCCGCTAAATAAGCCAGCCACTCGACCGCCCCGGATTCGGCCGGTACTGACAATGCCATCAAGCTACTGACCGCTGACCACCAGGAGGTCGATGCGCTGCTCAAGAAGTACAAGAAGCTGGCTGAAGCCGAGGCTGGCGACGACGAGCGCGGCCCGCTGGCCGAGCCGATCTGCATGATGCTGACGCTTCCCGCGACGATCGAGGAAGAGATCTTCTAACCGGCCGCCCGCGAAGCCGATGTCGACGCCGACTTGCTTGACGAAGCGTAAGGCGAGCATTCGACGCTGACGGACCGGATCGACCAAATCCGTTCAATGTCAGCCGACGACGACCTCTACGACGCCAAGGTCACGGTGCTCGGCGAGTACGTCAGCCACCCTGTGAAGGATGAAGAGGGCGAGATGTTCCCGAAGTGCAAGCCGGCGTCGATGAACCTGGAAGCACTCGGCGTCGAACTGGCCGAGCGCAAGCAGGCTTTGATGGCAAAGATGAGCTAGGGGCAGGAAACCGTTCGCTGACGCCTCCTCATAGAAGGGCTTTTGCGCTGTCCGCTGCGGCTTCGGATGAGGTCGCGGATGTGTTGGCGCTGAATTCAGATGGCGGTCAGCCTAGGAGGCTCGCCCTGCTTTCGTAGCTCAATTTCGATGGTGAGCCGCTTGTCTGGCCGCGAGCAGGGGCTTGCCCACGGTTCGTCGAATTCCGTAACGAGCTGCTACCGAAGACGACGGTGGGCCAGGTGCTGCGTCGTCTGCTGCAGAATGAGGATGCAGCAGCGCCTGACCGGCCGGCATCCGGCCCCCACAGCCTAGGATGTTCTCAGCGGTGATGACCAACGTCCAGCCCCCACGCCTGATCACCCTGCGTGATGGTCGACAAGTGAGCGTCCGCGCGGTGGTCGCGTCGGATGCGGCCGAAATCGTTCAGGCCTTCGACAGGTTGTCGGCCGATTCGAGGTACACACGCTTCATGGTGCACAAGAACCGGCTCAATCCGGCGGCGCTCGAACGCGGCCTCCACCCAGTGCCTGATCAGGCCTTCGTATTCGTCGCGACCGTGCCAAAGAGGGATGGCTTCGACATCGTCGGCGCAGCGCAATACGTCCGCGCCAACGACAACGATGACCGGCTCTGCGAGTTCGCCATCACCGTGGCCGAGGACTGGCGTGGCAGCGGTCTGGCCGTCCATCTCTTGGCCAACCTCGTGCGGCGCTCGCGACGGGACGGCTATAGAACCATGGAGGGACTCGTGCTTGCAGTCAACCGGCCGATGCTGGCCTTGGCCCGAAAGCTCCGCTTCAAGGTGGCGCCGATGCCTGCGGACGCCACAGTGGTGCGGGTCGAGCGACAACTCGCGGGCGCAGAGCGACCACGGCGAACGCGGATCGCGCGCGAGGCCCGCCAACCCTGACCCCCGGCAACTCTGGTAAAGCCGTCGTCAGACACCGCATTGACGGGTGATGCTCCAGCAGCTCCGGCCGTTACATCGCGCGGCAGCGCAGCGGCAGTCCAACTAGGACGCCGATGGCTGACGCACCATCGACGCCTGTGCGTTACATAGAACGTCACGAGGCAATTGTCGTCGCATTCTGACTTGGATCAACCACGTAAGACAAAGGTTAGGCAATATCAGCACGCAGCCTGCAAAGCCGCCGATGTTTGAGCTGCCGTCAAATTTGCAGAGCATCGGCGGCGGTTCCCCCTCTTTAGGCCAGCGAGGATGCGATGACCCCAGCCTATGCCCACTCGCCCACCGGGTCAGCGGCCGATTGGCGTCCTAAATCCACGCGGCATATTGGCGGCGACCGACCCCTCGGCGCCCGGCGGAACCGCTTGATTGCCTGCCTGCCTGAAGCGGCCTGGCTACGCTGGGCAGTGCAGTTGGAGGCCGTTGACCTGCCGCTGGGCAAGGTACTGTGCGAGCCCGGCGGCCGGCTGACCCATGTGGTCTTCCCGACCACCGCCATCGTGTCGCTTGTGTACATATTGGAGAACGGCAGCAACGCTGTGATCGCCATGATCGGCCGTGAAGGCATGGTGGGCACGTGGCTGCCAATGGGAGGTGCCACGACGCCCTCCCAAGCCGTCGTGATCAGCGAGGGCCGGGGGTTCCGCATGTGTGCAAGCGCGCTGATGGAGGAATTCAACCGTTCCGCCCCCGTGATGCATTTGCTTCTGCGCTATACGCAGGCACAGATGAGCCAGGCGGCACAGGCAGCGGTGTGCAACCGACACCATTCTGTTGAGCAGCGCCTCTGTCGTTGGTTGTTGCAGTCCCTGGATCGGCTTGCGTCGAGCCGCATCGTCATGACGCAGGAACTGATCGCCAACATGATGGGCGTTCGCCGCGAAGGGGTGACCGAGGCCGCGGGGCACCTGCAAAAGGCAGGGCTGATCAGTTATCACCGCGGCCAAATCGCGGTGCTGGATCGTGAGGGCCTTGAAGCGCGGAGTTGCGAGTGCTACCGCGTGGTCAATGACGAGTACAACCGGCTGCTGCCGGCGGAGATGGCCACGTGATGGCGAGCGGGATTGTCTCGCGGCGGCACGATGGACCGGGGCGTGCGCTTGTCACATTCTGCAGTTCGGGCAAGCGCGCACTGGTGGCGGCTGCAGCACCGCGGCGGCTCGGCCACGCGCGGGTGTCGGTGTGCTGGGGTTCGATGACGGCCCGAAAGGCGTCTGGCTACGCCGTGGCGGGCGGGAAGAAGACATGAGTAACCCAGCCGATGCGGGCGTCGTCGTGTCCGGCCTTGCCGACGCCGATGTGCGCCACCTGACGCTGCTGCAACTCAACGACCTGCACGGCTACCTGGAACCGCACGCCGAAATTCAGTGGCGCGACGGTGCAGCCGAGTTCTCCCAGATGGGCGGCCTGGCGCGTATTGCGAGCGCCTTAGACGAAGCGCGCCGCGATGCACTGGGAGCGGTGGTGACGCTCGACAACGGCGATACCTTTCACGGGACCTACCCGGTGATGCAGTCGCGCGGCGAGGCGCTGGTGCCGATCATGAACGCGCTGAAGTTCGATGCGATGACGGCTCACTGGGAATTCGCCTGGGGCCCGGCTGAATTCAAGACGCTCGCGGCGCGGCTCGACTACCCGGTTCTCGCGATCAACTGCTACGACGCCGCCAGCGGTGAACACTTCTTTCCGCCCTGCCAGTTGATTGAGCGCGACGGCGTCCGCGTCGGCGTGATCGGCATCGCCTGCAACATCATCGACAAGACGATGCCACCGGCCTTCAGCGAAGGCGTGCGCTTCACCCTGGGACGCGACGAGTTGCCCGGCTGGATCGCGCACCTGCGCGACACTGAGCACGCCGACGTGATTGTCGTGCTTTCGCATCTCGGCTTTCCGCAGGACGTCAAGCTCGCCGCGGAGGTCGCCGGCATCGACGTGATCGTCAGCGGCCACACCCACAACCGGATGGAGACACCAGCGATCGTGAATGACGCGATCATCTTCCAGTCGGGCTGCCACGGCTCGTTTATCGGCCGGCTCGACCTGACGCTGACCAGCCGCCGCGTGACCGGCTACCGCCACCGGCTCATCCCGATCGACGACCACATCGCGCCCGACCCCGCGATCGCGCAACTTGTCGAGGCGGTGATGGCACCGCATCGCGCCTTTCTCGACCAGCCCGTCGGCGAGGCTTCGGCAGCGCTGCACCGCTACCACATGCTTCATGCGCCGATGGACGATCTGCTTCTCGATGCGATCGCCGCCGCCGCAGGCACCGAGATCGCCTTCTCGAATGGCTGGCGCTACGGTGCGCCGGTGCGCACGGGTGTCGTCACGATGAACGACCTGTGGAACATGGTGCCCGTCGACCCCTGGGTGTGCGTTGCCGACCTGACGGGTGCGGAGATTCGCGCCATGCTGGAAGCGAACTTGGAGCGTACCTTTGCCGGCGATGCGTATGAGCAGATGGGCGGCTACGTGAAGCGTTGCCGCGGGCTGACGGCCTACGTGAAGATCGAGAACCCGGCGGGTCAGCGCATTGATCGCCTGTTCGTTGAAGGCGCCCCGATCGACCCTGCCCGCACTTACCGGGTGGCCTTCATCACGCAGCAGGGCGTGCCCCAGTCGTTCGGCCGCCACCGGCAAAGGCTCGACGTGCGCGCTATCGAGGCCATGCAACACTACCTCGGCCGACAACGAGTCACCGCGATCGAGCCGCGGGAATCGGTGATCGCCGTCTGAAGCAAAGGGCGCTTCGACGCGCGCCGGGCGTGTGAGTGGTCTTCATGTCGCTTCCTTCGGTTGCTTATGTCGTACGGCGGCATGCTGCATGCACAGAACGCCGCATGCTCCCTGCACGGGACGGTAAGCATCTCGCACCGCCTCGTCTGTACGACAACGCACCGCACCCAACCGTCGCCCTGATCGTCGCCTTGCTGCTGGCGCTGTGGTTGGCCAGCCGCGTCGCCGCCATCACACAGCACCGCTGCAGCGTTTCGAGCATGTGGTGCAGCCATGGGTCACTCTGAAGCCGGCAGGTTGCGATCAGGCTTTGCACGATTCCAGCGTGCTGGGCGCCAACTTCGGTCCAACAGAAGAGCCGGTACTCTGGGTCATGGACAAATGATCATGAGCGAAATGACGCCAAGCGCGGTCTTGTGCGAACTCGTCGGCGCTCACCTTGCGAACGACGATGCGTATCAAGGCTTGCGGCGATGCGAGGGAGGTCTGGACTTCGCATAAAAGCAGGTGTCTCCTGCGGGGGCAACCCCACTTCAGGAGATCTTCATGGATGCATTCGAGTCCTTTCATCCGGTGCCGGCGGCATGGCTGCGCGACAGCGAGCTCGCACCGTTCGTATCCGCCTACGTGCGTCGGCTGGTCGACCGACTATGCGGTCAACACCGTGCACATGTACGAGTACGGGGTGACGCATTTCGCGCATTGGACGCGCCTCCACCTCGTTGACCCGCCGTGCAGCGCTATCTGGAGAAGCGCCACCGGCTGGGGTTCGCGCTGAAGAGTCCGGGCACCGAACTGATGCGATTCGCCCGGTTCGCGATTCCTTCGGGTATCGCTGCACTTGTGTGCCTAGGCTGAGCCCTATTTCAGGGTCAACGCGAGCTCGACCCCAAGCCCGACAGCCTCCTAGACTGCGGCGATGGAGACGATGCAGCAGGTGCAGGCCTTGCGCCAACAGGCGCGGCGCAGCGAAACCCTTTGTGGCGACGGTGCGCTGGTCTGGCACGACTGGGGGCCGCTGGCCGGCCCGCCGGTGCTGCTGCTGCACGGCGGCGCCGGCAGCTGGACCCACTGGGTGCGCAACATCCAGCCGCTGGTGGACGCGGGCCACCGGGTACTGGTGCCCGACCTGCCGGGCTTTGGCGAATCGGCCGCGCCGCCCGACGGCCAAGATGTCGACGTGCTGCCAGGCTGGCTCGAACTGGGCCTGGGCCGCTTGCTGGGTGAAATGCCGGTGACCCTGGTCGGCTTTTCTTTGGGCGCCCTGGTGGGCGGCCTCTGGGCACAGGCGCAGCCGGCCCGGGTGGCGCGGCTGGTGCTGGTGGGCAGCCCGGCGCTCAGCGCCGAACGGCTGGCGCCGCTGAGCCTGCAGCGCTGGGATCGCCTGCCCGCCGGCGCCGCGCGCCTGGCCGCGCATCGCCACAACCTGCTGCAGCTGATGCTGGCGCAGCAAGTCACGGCCAGCGCGCTGGCGGTGGCCCTGCATGCCGACAACACCGAGCGCGACCGCCTGCGCCAGCGCCGGCTGATGCTGACCGATGCGCTGGTGCCGGTGCTGGCCAACCTGCATTGCCCGCTGCACGGCATCTGGGGTGAGCAGGACATGCTCTACCGTCACCGCCTGCCGCTGATCGAGCAGGTCTTGTCGCGGGCACCACGGTTTGTCGGGCTGGTCCTGCTGGCCGATGCCGGCCACTGGGTGCAGTTCGAGGCCGCCGCCGCCTTCAACCAGGCATTGCTGACCGCCCTGGACAGCCCGGCGGCGGCGGACAAAGCGGCGACAAGCTGAGGCGGTGCCGTCTGCCCAGCGGCTGGCGGACTTGCTTTGGGTCAAGAACAGGCCATGTGGCGCGTGGCTCTTTGGCCCAGACCCGTAGCCTGATCAAGCGCGCGGGCCATCAGAGCCACAGCGCTGTGACAGACTCGGTCGACCACGCCAAACCGCAGCCACCGCATGCCACCCCAGTCCCCCGATACACGCCCCTTGGTCCTGGTTTTTGGCGCCAGCGGCTATGTCGGCAGCCACTTGGTGCCGGCACTGTTGGCCGAAGGTGCTCGCGTTCGGGCCGTGGCCCGCGACCGCCGGGTGCTGGAGGCCCGCGATTGGCCCGGGGTGGAGATCGTCGAAGCCGACGCGCTGGTGCCCGAGTTGCTGCCGGCCGCCCTGTCCGACGTGGACACCGCCTACTACCTGGTGCATTCGATGGCCGCGGGCAAGGACTTTGGTGCGCTTGACCTCACCGCCGCCGGTAATTTCGCCGACGCCGCGGCGCACGCCGGCATCAAGCGCATCGTCTACCTGGGCGGGCTGGTGCCGCCGGCAGCCGAGTCGGAGCACCTGGTATCGCGCAAGCAGACTGGCGACCGGCTGCGCCAGGGCAGCGTGCCGGTCACCGAAGTCCGCGCCGGCGTCATCGTCGGCCCCGGCTCGGCGGCCTACGAGGTGATCCGCGATCTGGTCTACCACCTGCCGCTGATGGTGACGCCGCGCTGGGTGCGGTCGCGCTCATCGCCGATCGCCCTGCCCAACCTGCTGGTGTATTTGCTGCGGCTGCCCGCGCTGCCGGAAACCGCCGGCCAGATTTACGACGCAGCGGGGCCCGAGACCCTGTCCTATGAAGACCTGATGCGCCAGTTTGGCGAGGTGGTCGGCAAGCGGCCGCGCATCCTGCCGGTGCCGGTGTTGTCGCCGGAGATGTCGTCGTATTGGCTGGGCCTGATCACCGCCGTACCCGTCAACATCGCGCGGGCGCTGATACAGGGCCTGAAGCACGACATCCCAGCCGACGATGCCGCCTTGCGCCGCCTTGTACCGCAACCACTGCTGAGCTTCAAAGAGGCGGTAGTGGCCGCGCTGGAAGCCGAGCGCAGCCACCAGGTCACGGCACGCTGGACCGAAGGCTCGTTCCACTTGCGCCGGTTTCGCCACGATTACGCCTTCTACGCCAAGCGCGCGTCGGGCAGCGCCGAGGCGGCGGCAACGCCGGCCGCCGCGTGGCAGGTGGTCACCAGCCTGGGTGGCGAGAACGGCTACTTCTACATGGACTGGATCTGGTGGCTGCGTGAACTGGCCGACTGGCTGATTGGCGGGCGCGGCTTCGCGCGGGGCCGGCGCGAGGGCAACGAACTGCGGCTGGGCGACACCATCGACTACTGGACGGTGGTGGGCGTCGAGCCCGGGCGGCGGCTGACGCTGGACTTCGGCTTGAAGGCGCCCGGCGCAGGGGTGCTGGAATTCGAGGTCGCGCCGGCCGACACCGGCCGCACCAAGATCAGCGTCACCGCCTACTGGCATCCCCAAGGCGTGTGGGGCCTGCTGTACTGGGCGGTGCTGGTGCCTTTCCACCTGTTCATCTTCAAGGGAATGACGCGCGCCATCGCGCGCCGCGCCGAAACCCTGGAGGCGCGATGAGCAACAGCGTGACGGTAGAAGTGCGCCGCAGCGGCCGCCGGTTCGACGCCGAGGCGGTGCTTGAACTGGCCGCCGACGCGGCGACGGTGTGGCAGACCATCACCGACTACGACAAGCTGTCGCATTTCATGCCCGGCATACGCACTTGCCGGGTGGTCAAGCGCCAGCCGCTGGCGGACGACGGCGAGCGCCTGGTGGTCGAGCAGCAAGGCGAGTTCCGCTTTCTGCTGTTTGCGCAAACCATGACGGTGTTGCTGAACATCGAGCACCAGGGCCAGCGCGTGGCCGAGGCCAAGGCGGTGAACTTCGATCTCGGCCTGTTCAAGCGCCGCGCCATCGATGTGTTCGAGGGCCGCTACGAACTGACGCCGCTGAAATCACGCCGCGGCGCACCGCGGGTGCAATTGCGCTACAACGCGGTGATCGGGCTGCTGCTGCCGCCGCCACCGGCGATCGGCAGCTATGCGGTGCGGCAGAACCTGGCGGCCCAGTTGGAGGCGGTGGCCGCCGAGGTGGCCAGGCGCAGCGCTTGAGGGCCGGCCCGGCCGTTCCAGGCGGCCGCCAGGCAGCGGCCGGGCACGTCCACCATCAACCGGTCAGTACGCCCCCATGAAGTCGCGCTTGCCGACGGCAATGCCGTTGTGGCGCAACAGCGCGTAGGC
>JBBQZM010000106.1:0-12410 GCA_038207685.1 Burkholderiales bacterium | reverse complement strand
CAGCAACTGTTCGTCGAGATGGAGCGCGAGAACCGCGCGCGCAAGGACTTGTCGGCCTGGGAGCAGGGCATGATGTACGCGCGGGCGCTTGATCAGGGCCTGTACCCGTCGAACCGGCAGTTGGCCCAGGCGATCGGGCGTGATCTGGGTGACATCGGCAAGGCCTTGTCGTTGGCGCGGCTGTCGCTGGCGGTGGTGCAGGCCTTTCACTCGCCGCTGGACTTGCAGTACCGCTGGGCCAAGCCGCTGGCTGATGCGCAGCAGCGCGACCCCGAGGGCCTGGTGGCACGCGCCAGGGCGCTTAAAACGCAAGCCGGCAAGCGCTCTCCCAAGCAGATCTTCGAGGCACTGGTGGCCGAGGTGGCGCCAGCGGCTGCCGCGCTGCCGGCAGACATTGGCGTACGGGTGGCGGGCAAGCAGGTGGCCGTGGTGTCCTCGGACGGCCAGGGCCACACGGTGGTGCGGTTTGCGAAAACTTTGCCGCTGGACCGCCGGCAGGCGCTTGCTCAAACCCTGGCGCACTTCATGGTGCGCAACAGCGAAGCGGACAAGAGCGAGGCGGGCTGATCCCGAAAACCCTCACCTGAAGCCTGTAGGTCGTTGGCAGGGCAGGGGGGTTGGACAGTCCAACCCCTTGCGCGCAAGCGCTTCGATTTGCCGCCCGGCGCCAGCCGCGGCTGACGGCACCCGCGTCAAGCGCCGGCCCAGCCAAGCGTGTCGCCTCTGCGCAG
This sequence comes from Burkholderiales bacterium, assembly GCA_038207685.1. Lineage (GTDB taxonomy): Bacteria > Pseudomonadota > Gammaproteobacteria > Burkholderiales > Burkholderiaceae_C > Pseudaquabacterium. The sequence continues at coordinate 11,679 of JBBQZM010000106.1, read as the reverse complement.
AGCGTCAGCCGCCACCCAGTGGCAGCCCGGCGCGCGGCCAAGCCCGTGGTTCACGAGCCCTCAAACGCAGTCTGCATGGCACGGTGACGCCGGCCCTTCTCCGCCCGTACATAGATCGACGTGGTGGCCAGGCTTTCGTGCCCCAGATTGGCCTGCAACACGTCCTGCGGCACGCCGCGGGCGGCCGAATGCGATCCATAGGTGTGGCGCAGCCAATGCGTCGACGCCTGCCGAATTCTTTCCGCGGCACGCCGATCCTGTACTGCGATATCCGCCGCGCAGCGCTCGAAGGCAGTCACCAGCACCTCGTAGATGCGGGCCGGCGAGAGCGGTGCTTCCTGGCTGAGCTTGACGATCAGCGGGCTTTCGGGGTCATTGTCGAAGACCTCGGTACTCAGGCCGCGGCTGTCCAGGTAGGCCTGCAGCGCATTGACGGCGGGGTCAGGCAAGGGCACCTCGCGCCACTTGTTGCGCTTGCCCAGGACCATGATCGACCACGCCCATTCACCGTCATCGAGCTGCTCGTAACGCAACCAGCCCAGCTTTGCGGTCGCCAGTTCCGCCAGTCGCATGCCGGTCATGTAGCCGAAGTCGAGCATGAATCGCAAGCGGTGCAGGGCAGGGGAGGGCGCTGCAGCCAGTGCTTGATCGAGCCAGGCTTGAACCAGGCTCCACTGCTTCTGGGAGAGCGCGCGCAGCTGTGGCATCGACGGTGCATCGGGCCGTGCCGGTACGTCGTCCCAGGGATTCGAATCCAGGTAGTGCCGGCGCACCAGCCATTCGCAGAGCGACCTCACGATGGTCATCGCGGCCGATTGTGAGCGCGCCGACAGTGGCCCCTCGAATGGCCGCCAGGCCTCCGACCAGCGCTGCGCGTTGCGCGGCCCCATCCACTCTTGTCCCGGCGCGGCGATGAAATCCCGGTACGCCACGCAGTCGTCGCCGTCCAGCGACGACAAGGCTTTGCGACGCGCGATCACCGCCCACAGCAGAAAGCGTTCGGCCTCCTTGCGGTAGGCCCGCCAGGTGTGGGCACCGGGGATGCGCAGGCGCAGCCAGGCCTGCACCGCCTCGTAGTCATTGGTGGCATTCACCTTGCAGCGCGCCATGGGTGCGCGGTTCAGGCCCTGGCGGCCGTCGCGTTCACTCGGCGGGACGAAGCGCTCCAAGGGCACGATGCCAATGCGGGGAGGCGGGGTCAGCGCCTCGGTGTCGAGCCGGCTCAGCGGGCGCAGGGCAGGGGAGGGCAGGGCGCCCAGCGATTCTTCATGCGCCTGAAACCAGCGCACCAGACGTGCCGCGCCCTGGGGCCCGAGCTTCGGGATGCCACGGTGCCAGTTGAAGCCCTTTGTCCTGATCCAGGCCAGCAGTTCCTCAAGCTTCAGCACACCGACCACAGCGATCCGGTCAGCCACCTGCGGATCCAGCCACGCGGCCACAGGATCCGCAGGCAGCGGCGCGCGCACACCGATACGTTCCAGCCATTGCACGGCCAGCACCAGGCGTTGGCGCAAGCGCTGCCGACGGCGGGCCGAGCCGCTGGCGTCTGTTTCCCCCTTCTGACCGAACTGCGTCTGGTACAGGTCGATCAGCTCGGCCTCGGAATAAAAGTCAGCCGGCTGCTGGGCCGCGAACTCATTCAACGTTGGCACTTTGCGGCCCTTGTCGGCCATGGCCTCCGGATCGCGCCGCAGCAAGGCGGCCAGGTCCGGTCGGCCGTGGGCGCGTGCGAGGGTGCGCAGTTCGTCGAGCAGCCGCTGCAACTCGCCGCGTGCGCGCCGCGCATCGCCGGCGCCGTCCACGAACAGATAGCGGTTCCAGGCCGCGACCAGGTCCAGTCCCTCGGCCCAGCAGCGCACGAACGCGGTTTGCGGCTGGCCCAGGCGGCGAGCGATGGATAGGGCGGCAGGCTTCACAAGCGGATCCGGCGGTTCAGGTTGCTGAAGTGGATTTGATGGTGGTGACCACTTAAACGCGGCACTATGGCGCTCAAGGAGGGTGCCAAGTGCTTGTCGAGCAAGGCATTTGCGCAAGTGTGCACTAGTCCCGTGCGTTTTGTCAGCCCAATTCAGTCACCTTGATAATAAGAGTTATCAAGGTATACGATGTACCCTGAAGCTGGGGCATGCGGCACCGTGCTGACGTCGGCACGACGTTCAGCGTTGAGTTGACCCTGGCGATGTGGATGGCCGGCAAGACCTTGGAAGCAATGGACAAGCAAATCCGTCCGCAGATGGCCAAGGCAACCTGAAAAGGGGCCGGAAGTGACGGGAATTGCAGCAAAACGCCTGCGCTGTGCAGGCAAACCAGGGGAGTTATCGTTCGCCGACGCCACCCGCCGGCCGGCATCGCAGCTTACTTGCGCAGAGAGGCGCCCTCGATCAGCACCTCGTAGTCATAGCCCGCACCAAGCTTCACCTCGGTGCGCACGGTGCCCTTGACGTTGACCACGTCACCCACGGCGGCTTCATCTTTCGAGGTCACCAGGACATCATTCGTCCCGGCGCCTGCAGTGCCGGATCCGTCCTGCAGGTGGAACCAGTTCTTGCCCATGATGCCGTTGGTGGACTTCACCACCTGGCCGCGCAGGCTCACGCTCTTGTCCTTGAGCTTGTCCTTGCCGAGCACCACCTCGGCCACCGTCCGGGCGTCGGCGCCGCTGGCCTTGGCCACCTTCACCGCCACTGTCGGGACGGCCGCTCCAGTATGACCACCTGTCCCGGCACGAGGCATCGGGGCCGCCGCCGACGGCACCTTGGGATCGGCGATGGCGCCAAAGACGATCTTGTCGAAGGTCTTGTTGAGCGCCTTGCTCTCGAAGTTCTGCATCACCAACGGGCGATCGATCGTGACCTGCGCGCCTGGCTTGACGGAAACCTTGTTCACCGCGGCCCAGATCTCGCCGTCGGCGGTCTTCAAGCGCAGGTAGGTATAGGGCTCGACGTCACGAGCCTCAAGCACTTCGCCCTTGAGCGTCGTGCCGGCAACCACCGGTGCAGCGGCAACCCCAAGAGCCGCGGTACAGAGCAGGAGGCCGGCAAAGAGATTCGAGACTTTCATGCTGAACGGTCCGTGGGCTTCTGAAGAACACAGTCTCGCAGGCCGCGGCTCGGCGCCGTTGACCTTACTCAAGATGAGGCGTGTGCCGCGGCCGAGCTGGCGCTGGCGTCACCGGTGACGCGCGCAAGTCCTGCCCGCAGATCGGCGCCAAGTATCGTCAAGCCGCCGGGCAGACCGTCGTCGGCGAAGGCCAGGGACAGGCGTTTGGGTGCGCCCTTTCTGAGCGGAGCGCGCGGCAAGTCGCGGACACTCTTCTGCACAAGTCGCCATCGGACAACGGCTGCCGACCGCCGCCTGTCGCAGGCCCCTTTCCGACTCGAAGCAGCGAAAGCGAGCGGCTGCTCCAGCCCACGCCGCGCCGAACTCAAAGCACCAGAGGTCGTTGCCCTCGCCCGCGACCAGCCGTAGACCCATGCTCGCCTTGCGAACAAGGGGCGCACAGCGTGTTGGCCAGTGCTGGTGCTGGTGCTGAGTTGCCGCCCCATGCGCTTGCTGACGCGTGACGCCAACACCGACGATGTCAGCCAAGCAGCCGAACCTCAAAGCGTCAAAGCGGTCGCCGCATGCGCACCGCCAGGATCTCGGCCCCGCCCGCGTACCATTCCGGCCATGCATCTGCCTGCCATTGAACTCCAAACCGGCCCCCAACCTCGGGCCTCGCTCATCGTGCTGCACGGCCTGGGTGCCAGCGGCGACGACTTTGTGCCCGTCTGCGAAGCGCTGGACCTGGCCGCCGTCGGCGACGTGCGCCATGTGCTGCCGCACGCGCCGCAGCGCCCGGTCACCCTCAACGGCGGCATGCGGATGCCCGCGTGGTACGACATCCTGGGCCTCGGTGGCCAGGGCGGTGAGGACGAGGCTGGCCTGCGCGCCTCCATGGCGCTGGTCGAGGCCTTGATTGCCCGCGAGATCGAGCGTGGCGTGCCGGCCGAGCGCATCGTGCTGGCCGGTTTCTCCCAGGGTTGCGCCATGGCCCTGCTGACCGGGCTGCGCTATCCGCAGCAGCTGGCCGGCCTGGTGGGCATGTCGGGTTACCTGCCGCTGGCGGCCAAGACAGCGGCCGAGCGCTCAGCGGCCAATCAGACGACGCCGATCTTCCTCGCCCATGGCCGCCAGGACCCGATGATCCCGCTGCCACGCGCCGCCGCCTCGCGGGATGCGCTGCAGGCGCTGGGTTATGCGGTGGCTTGGCACGAGTACCCGATGGAACACTCAGTGTGCATGGAGGAGATCCGAGATCTCAACCACTTCCTGCTGAAGGTGCTGGCCTGAGGCGATGCCGTGCTGGGGCTTGCGCCCATCATGATCATCTTGCAGCACCTGCTCTTCGAGCACAGCGAGGGCGATGACGGCATTGTCAGCCTGGAGGCGATGGCCTCCACACGGCCGGATGGGCATGCCGCGGTAATGGCCGAGGTGCAGCAGGTGCTGGACTGGGCCTGGGATCATTGGCCGGGCCAACATGGGCCGGTTGAAGACGGCATGGCCTGGGATCATGCGCTGCTGGTGCAGTCCGAACGCGGTGACTGGCTCACCGTGACGCTCACGCTGAGCGGCGCGCCACACTTCATCGAGGCTTTCTGGACCCAATTTGACGGCAGCGGGACATGACCGCCCGGCTGTGCCTGCCCGGGCATGCTGGCTGCCAGGTGGCCCGTCTGCCCGTCTGCCCGTCTGCCCAGCGGCACGCCGACCGAAAGGGCGCCTGCGCTGGCCACAAGGACAATGAGGCTGCAGCGTCGGGCGACCCAGTACGACGCCACTCGCTTCAAGGAGGACGATGAGCAAGATCCTGCACACTGCCGACTGGCAGATCGGCCGCCTCTACGGCAGTTTTGATGCCGAAGATGCCGCCGCGCTGGCCGAGGCGCGCTTTGCCGCCGTCGAGCGGCTGGCCGCGCTGGCCACCGCGCACGCGGTGGATGCGGTGGTGGTGGCTGGCGATGTGTTTGACGCGCAAACCGTCTCGGCACGCTGCATCCGTCGCCTGTTCAATGCCTTGCAGGGCTATGCCGGGCCCTGGGTGATGATTCCGGGCAACCACGACGCGGCGCTGGCCGAGAGCGTGTGGACCCACGCGGCGCGGCTGGGCGCCCTGCCGCCGCAGCTGAAGCTGGCGTTGACGCCGCAGGTGATCGAACTGCCTGAGGCTCGCCTGGCCCTGCTGTGCGCGCCGCTGACCCAGCGCCACACCTACGGCGACTTGACCGAGGGATTTGACAGTGCGGCCACGCCCGAGGGCTGGCTGCGTATTGGCGTGGCCCATGGCGCGGTGCAGGGCCTGCTGGCCGAGGACATCGACTCGGCCAACCCGATCGCCGCCGACCGCGCGGCGCGTGCCCGGCTGGATTACCTGGCGCTGGGCGACTGGCATGGCTGCAAGCGCATCAACGAGCGCTGTTGGTACAGCGGCACGCCCGAACCCGATCGCTTCAAGGACAACGACAGCGGCCAGGCGCTGCTGGTGCAGTTTGGCGCGCCGGGCGAGGCGCCGCAGGTCGAGCCGCTGCCCACCGCGCAGTACCGCTGGCAGCAGTGGACCCATGCGCTGGGCGTGGCCAGCGACCTGGAAACGCTGATCGCCCGCCTGGCCGATGCCGAGACCCGCGATGTGCTGGACTTGACGCTGAGCGGCCAGCTCGACCTGGCCGAGCATGGCCGGTTGCAGCAGGCCCTGGGCGCGGCGCAGGCGCGTGCGCGCTGCCTGCGCACGGACCTGGGCAGTCTGCGGCTGGCGCCAACGGCCCAGGACATTGCCGCGCTGCAGGCCGATGGCTACCTGGGCGAGTTGATCGTTGACCTGCGCGAAAGGTCGATGTCGCCGGGCGACGAGGCTCGCCGCGCGCAGGACGCGCTGGCCATCCTCACCGGTTTGCTGACCGAGCGCAGCGCGGGGGCGGCGGCATGAGGCTGGCACACTCGCTGAGCCACCGACTGCGCCGGTCGGCGCGCATGGGCCAGGCCGGAGCGACGCCATGCGGCTGACCCGTTTGGCCGTGGCCGATCTGCGGCAATTCGGCGCACCCTTCGAACTGGCCGCCATCCAGCCCGGCCTGAACATCTTCACCGGCGCCAACGAGGCCGGCAAGAGCACGCTGGTGCGGGCGATCCGTGCGGTCTTCTTCGAACGCCATCGCTCCACCAGCGTGGATGACCTGCGGCCCTACGGCGACGCGGCCGCCGCGCCGACGCTGGCGCTGGATTTCGAGATTGCCGGCGTGTCCTACCGGCTGAACAAGCGCTTTCTGCAGAAGAAGCGCTGCGAGTTGATGATCGGCACGCAGCGGCTGGAGGGCGTGGAGGCCGAGGATGCGCTGGCTGAATTGCTGGGCTTCCAGTTTGCGCTCAAGGGCGCCAGCCGCGAGGAGCACTGGGGTGTGCCCGGCCTGCTTTGGATAGAGCAAGGCTCGGCGCAGGCGCTGCGCCATGCGGTGCTCAACGCGTCCGATCATTTGCGCCAGGTGCTGGATGAATCGCTGGGCGAGGTGTCGGCCAGCGGCGGTGACGAGCTGGTGCTCCAGGTGCGCAAGCAGCGCGAGGAACTGCTCACCGGCACCGGCAAACCCAAGGCGGCCTATGCCAAGGCGATTGACGATGTGGCGGCGTTGGCGCAGCGGGTGGACGAGCTGCAGCAGGCGGTGACCTCGTACCGCGGCCAGGTCGATCAGCTCCGGCAAGTGCGCGACGAGCAGGCGGCAGAGGCCCTTGAGCAGCCTTGGCTGGCCTTGCGCGAACAGCAGACCCAGGCGCAGCAGTTGCTGCTGGCCGCCGAGGCGCTGGCAGCGGAACGCCAGCGCGCGCAGGACAAGCTCAAGCAAGCCAGCGGCATGCGCGATCTGCTGGCCCAGCGCCTGGCTGCCGATGCGCTGCAGCAGCAAGGGCTGAGCGCCCGCGAAGCGGCGCTGGCCGCCGCGGCCGTGCGGTTCGAGCAGGCTGGCAGCGTGGCCGAACAATCGGTGCTGGCCGAGGCCGCCGCGGCCGAGCGCTGGCGTGCGGCGCGCGAGACGCTGGCCCTGGCGCGGCAGGAAGACAGCCGCGGCGTGCTGTCCCGCCAGGCCGCGGATGCCCGGCAGCGCGCCGGCGAGCTGGCCTCGCTGCTGGCGCGCGCCAGCGCCGAGGGCGAGCGAGCCGCCCGGCTCAAGCGTGAGGCGGCGCCGCTGCGCATCGCGCCGGCTGACCTGGCCCGGTTGCGTGCGCAGCAGACGCAGTTGGGCGAGCTGCAGATCCGCCAGGCGGCGGTGGCCACCCGCCTGCGCTTTGCGCTCGACACCGGCGTGGTGGTGGATCTGGGCGGCGAGGCCGTCAGCGCCCAGGCCGAACACCTGCTGCTCGCACCGACCACGCTCAGCCTGCCCGGCATCGGCCAGATCCACATCGCGCCCGGCGGCGCTGATCTGGCTGTGCTGGCCCAGTCACAGGCCCGGTTGAGCGACGAACACCAGGCCTTGCTGCAGCGCCTGGGCCAGCCCAGCCTGGCCGAGGCCGAGGCGCGTGACCAGGCCCATGCCCAGCGGCTGGCCGACGCCGACGCGGCCGACAAGGCCCGCCAACTGCTGGCGCCGCAGGGGCTGGAGGCCTTGCAGGGCGAGCTGGATGCCGCCTCGGCCCGCCAGACCGAGGCCACGCAGGCCCTGGCGCAGCTGCCGGTGGCGCCGGCTGAGCCCGCGCCGCCGCTGGACCAGGCCGAGCGCCAGCAAGAGGCGGCGCGGCAGGCGGCCGAGACTGCAGGCCGCCAGTTGCTGGCCGATCGCCAGGCGCTGGCCACGGCGGCCAGCCAGCAACAGGCGGCGCAGCAGGAGCGGGATGCCTTGAAGGCGACGCTGGACGATGCGCAGCGGCAGGCCGATCTGCTGGCCCGGCGGCGCGACTGGCTGGCGGCGGGCGACCAGGTCAGCGCGCTGGAGGCCGAGTTCGCCGGGATCGAGACGCGCATCGCCGCCGTGCGGCCCGACATCCTGCGGCAGGACGTCGAGCGCTTCAAGCGCAGCGCCGATGAGGCCGAGCGCCGGCGGCAGGCGCTTGCGCTGCAGTTGGTGCAACTGGAAACCGCCCTGGCCGCTGCTGGCGCGCAGGGGCTGGAGGAAGCCTTGTCGCGTGCCCTCGGCGAGCAGGCCCAGGCGCAGCGCCGGGCCGCCGAGTTGCAGCGCCGTGCCGAAGCGCTGGACTATCTGCTGCAAATGCTCGAGCAGCGGCGCCAGGCGCTGACCCGGCGCCTGCAGGCGCCGCTGCAAAAACACCTGGACCGCTACCTGCAGCTGCTGTTTCCGAGCGGCCGGCTGGACGTGGACGAGCAACTGGTGCCCGGCGCACTGAGCCGCAGCGGCCCGCGCGGCGTCGAGGTGGCCGACTTCGAGACGCTGAGCTTTGGCGCGCGTGAACAGATGGGCGTCATCAGCCGCCTGGCCTATGCCGACCTGCTGAAAGCCGCGGGCCGGCCAACGCTGATCATCCTGGACGACGCGCTGGTGCACAGCGACGAGCAGCGCCTGACGCAGATGAAGCGTGTGCTGTTCGACGCCGCGCAGCGCCACCAGGTGCTGTTGTTCACCTGCCACCCGGCGCACTGGCGCGACATGGGCGTGCCGCTGCGGGCGCTGGAGGCCGAACGCAGCGCGAGTGGGGCCGTCTGAGCGCTTGTTCAGCGCTGTGCCGGCCTGGCTGTTGCAACACGACCTGCGCGCTGGTCGACAATCCGCGCATGAATGATTTCGATGACGACACCCAAGTCAGCGCGCTCGGGCCGCTGCCCGCGCATGCCGGTGAAGCCACCGCCTTCTCGGGCCAAGTGCAGCCGGCCTGGAACATAGGCGCCAACCCCAACGGCGGTTACCTGCTGGCGCTGGCGGCGCGGGCGTTGCAGCACTGTGTGCCACAGCAGCCTGATCCGCTGAGCATCACCGTGCATTACCTGCGGCCCGGCCTGGCCGGCCAGCCTTGCCGCATCGAGACTGAGTTGCTGCGCAGCGGCCGCACCGCCAGCACGCTGCGGGCCACGCTGGTGCAGGACGGCAGCGCCCGGCTGGAAGTGCTGGCCGCGATGGGCAATCTGGGCGATCCCGCTGCCGCTGCCGTGCCGCAGATCACCCGGCCCATGCCTGACATGCCGCCGCCCGAGGCTTGCCGCACGCGTTCGGCGCCGGCGCAGGGCGTGACGCTGCCCATCCTCGATCGGCTGGACATACGCCTGCATCCCGACGAGGCCGCGCCGGGCGCAGCCGGCGCAGCCCGGGTCAGCGGCTGGATCCGTTTCACCGATCAACGCCCGCCCGACGCGCTGGCCTGTCTGCTGATGGCCGATGCTTTTCCGCCGGCGGTGTTCGGCCTGCTGGGCATGGTCGGCTGGGTGCCCACGCTGGAGCTGACGGTGCACCTGCGCCGCCGGCCGGCGCCAGGCTGGCTGCTCGGCCAGTTCTGGTCGCATGACCTGAGCGATGGTCGGGTGATCGAAGACGGCGCGCTGTGGGATGCCAGCGGGCAGCTGGTGCTGCAGTCGCGCCAGCTGGCGCTGGTGCGGCCGGCCTAGACCAGTAGGTTGGAGTGAACATCGTGAACTCCAACGTCTTCGCTCGCTCCAGGCTGCCGGGCTGCGGTTGATGTTGGAGTTCGCGGGCTCACTCCAACCTACTGGGCTGCCAGGCTAGACCGGATGGCTGGGTGGCTGGCTGGGTGCAGAAGCGGGCGGCGCCTGTCGCCCAGGTGTTAGCCGGCGCCCGCCGCGCCCACCACACTGCGGCGACCCGTGAGGATGCCGATGACCACCCAACCCCCGTTTCGCTCGCTGAACTGGCTGCCACGCGACATTGCCGTTGAGCGCCGTGCCGACGGCGTGATCGTGCTGGCTTCGCGTTTTGCGCTCGATCCCTATGCGCCGCACCTGCCGGCCATGCTGGCGCGCTGGGCCGAGGCCCGGCCTGACCAGACCTGGCTGGCGCAGCGCAAGGGGCCCGATCGCCAGTGGCGGCAGCTGAGTTATGCCCAGGCCAAGCAGCAAGTCGACAGCCTGACCCAGGGCCTGCTCGACATGAAGCTGCCGCCGGGCCGGCCGCTGGCCATCCTGTCGGGCAACTCGCTGGAGCATGCGCTGATGACGATGGCGGCGATGCAGGCCCGGCTGCCGGTGGCGCCGTTTTCGCCGGCCTACTCGCTGCTCAGCCAGGACCATGCCAAGCTCAAGTACCTGTTTGCGCTGGTGCAGCCGGCGGCGGTGCTGGTGCAGGACGGCGTGCCCTTCGCGAAAGCGCTGGCGGCGCTCGACCTGCAGCACGTGCCGCTGGTGTTTGTCGACCGCGCGCCAGAGGGCTTGCCGAGCATCAACTTCGACGACCTGGCCCGCACGCCGGTCACGCCGGCGGTGGCCGCGTCGATTGCCGGCATCACGCCCGATACGGTGGGCAAACTGTTGTTCACCTCGGGCTCCACCGGCATGCCCAAGGCGGTGATCAATACCCAGCGCATGATGTGCGCCAACGTGGCCCAGGCGCGCCAGGCGCGCAATTCGGCCAGCGACCGGATCATGGTGGTGCTGGACTGGATGCCCTGGAACCACACCATGGGTGGCAATGCGCTGTTCAACGCCGTGCTCGGCGACGGCGGCACGCTCTACATCGACGACGGCCGACCGGTGCCGGGCCAGTTTGACGAAACCCTGCGCAATCTGCGTGAGGTTTCGCCCACCTACTACGCCAGCGCTCCCTCGGGTTATGCCGCGCTGGCCGTGGCGATGGAGAAGGATGCGCTGCTGTGCCGCAGCTTTTTCCAGCACCTGGAGCTGATGGCCTACGGCGGCGCGCGCCTGCCCGATGACCTCTACCTGCGCATGCAGGCGCTGGCGGTACAGACGGTGGGCCAGCGCATCGTCTTCTACACCGGGTGGGGTTCGACCGAAACCGCGCCCACCTCCACCGGCACTTACTGGGAGACCGACCGGGTCGGCCTGATCGGTCTGCCGTTTCCCGGCGTTGAGCTGAAGATGGTGCCCACCACCAGCAGCGGCCCGCAGGCCAGGGACGCCAAGTACGAGTTGCGGCTGCGCGGTATCAATGTCACGCCGGGTTACCACGGCCAGCCCGAGCTGACCGCCGCCGCCTTCGACGAGGAAGGTTTCTACAAGATCGGCGACGCCGGCAGCTTTGTCGATCCCGACGATCCGCACCAGGGCCTGGTCTTCGCCGGCCGTGTGACCGAGGAGTTCAAGCTCACCACCGGCACCTTCGTGCACGTCGGTGAGCTGCGCACCGACTGCATCGCCGCCTGTTCACCGGTGCTGCTGGATGCACTGGTCACCGGCCAGGACCGGGCCTGGGTGGGCTTGCTGGCCTGGCCCAACCTGGCAGCCTGCCGCTTGCTGATTGGCCAGCCCGAGGCCAGCTTCGAGCAGCTGGTGGCCCACCCGGCGTTGCGCGCCCGAGTTGCCGAGGGCTTGGCTGCGCACAACGCCGGCACAGCCGGCGCTAGCAGCCGTCGCATTGCCCGCGTGCTGCTGCTGACCGAGCCGCCGTCGATCGACGGCAACGAGCTTACCGACAAGGGCTACATCAACCAGCGCGCCGGTTTGTCGCGCCGCGCCGACCTGGTCGAACGCTTGTATGCCGAGCCACCGGCCGACGATGTGATCGTGCT
>JBBQZM010000105.1:0-12514 GCA_038207685.1 Burkholderiales bacterium | reverse complement strand
ACAGGCACGGTCACGTGCTGTTCCTTGCCACGGGTATCGGTGAAACGGAAATCAACGAACTTGATTTCGTTTTCTTTCACCATGGCCAACACATCGGCGACGGTCTTTGCCATCAGAAATCTCCTAACTGGACGCAGTTTTCAAAAGTGGGGGAAAGCGCATGCGCTGGCCAAAGTGGCCAGGCGCTCCCTCTGGGCGCACAAGAATGTAGCAGAAAGCATGCCTGACACAGCCAGCCCATCGGGCCGAGCACAACCGGGGCGGGCACCCCGTCATGGCGACAGGATCAAGCGAGAGAGCCCCATTGTGGTGCACCCATACGCACACTATTGGGCTTGCTCAACGCACCATTTCGGGGCCAAGTACGGCGCCCTGTACACGCAGCCCCGCGATCAGGGCGGCGAAGGCTGACACCGTATCGGCCGGCACGCCTTTGACGCCCAGTTCGATGTGCCGGCCGTAGGTGTGATGGTCAACGCTGGGCAGGCTGAAAACCCGAATACCGGGGTGCCCGGCCTCGATGGCTTCCATCAGCGGCGTCAGCGCGGCCTCCATGCTGCCCATCACGATCACCGAGCGCTCGGTCTGCACATGGCTGCCGTGCAGCTCGCGGTAGGCGCCGTCCAGCAGCGACTCGATCATCGGATGCGCCATCACCGGGAAACCGGGAACGAAGTGCACATCACCGACCGAGAAGCCGGGAATCTTGTTGTAGGGGTTGCGGATGATGGCTGCCCCCTCGGGGAACACCCCCATGTTCAATCGATGCACGTTGTCGGGCCGGTCGGGCTCGTAGACCAGACCCTGCTCGCGGGCGGTGTCCTGCATGCGCTCGCGGATCAGCGCCTCGGCTTGCGGTTGCAAGGCCAGCGGCCGGTCAAGCGCGGCGGCGGCGCATTGGCGGGTGTGGTCATCGGGCGTGGCGCCGATGCCGCCGCAGCAGAACACGATGTCGCCCGAGGCAAAGGCATCCTTCAGCGTGGCGGTGATGCTGGCGCGGTGATCGCCCACATAACGCGCCCAGGCCAGGCTCAGGCCACGGGCACCCAGCTGTTCGATCACCTTGGGCAGGTGCTTGTCCTGGCGTTTGCCGGAGAGGATCTCGTCGCCAATGATGATGAGGCCGATGTTGCGCATGGTGGTCAGGTCGGGAGAAGTCAGGGAAGGGGCGGCAGCAATGGCATGGCGGGTGCTGGCGGCGGTGATGGCGGAGGTGATGGCGGAGGTGATGGCGGAAGTGATGGCGGAAGTGACGGCGGTGAAGGCGACGGCAGCAACTCGATGATCTCGCCAGCGTCGACGCGGCGCGCAGCCGCGGTTTCAGCGGCCAGGCGCTCGTCCTGAGCGCGCATGTTGGCCAACGCGGCCAAGGCGTAGTGCGCAAACCACAGTGCCGAAAAGCCGAACACCAGCGTGTACAGCCACACCGACACCACGATCAGCAGCGGCGCGAAGACCAGGGTCAGCGCGCTGGCCGCCCACAGCAGCGAGGGCGCCGCGCCCAGGAAGCCCGAGACCACGCCGATACCCAGCAATTGCATCCGGTGCTGGTGCATCAGCACGCGCCGCTCCTCGGCGCTGGCATGGGCGGCCAGCACGTCGAAGCTCATCACCCGGTAGTTCAGCCAACCCCAGATCAGCGGCGGCACGATCAGCACCAGCGGCGGGATGAACCACAGCGGCACGCTGAGCACTAGCGCGAGCAGCGCACCCAGGGTGCACAGCAGCGACCAGCCGATGCTGACAAAGGTACTCGCGCCCTGCTTGCGCTGCAGGTTGGGGAAACGCCGACTGGCCACCAGGTTGACGATAGCCGGCGTCATCAGCCAGGCCACCAGCAGCACCGACAGCACAACGATGGCCGGCGCGGCCAGCGTGACCACGATCAGCGGCGCTAGCACCGAACGGAAGGAGCCACCGATCAGCGATTCCACCCATTTCAGCGCGGCATCGACCAGCAGCCAGTTCTCCAGCGTGGCGCGCACGCCAGACACTGCCGCTTCCCAGTAGAACCAGCCCAGGCCCAGGGTCAGCGCGATGCCGATCAGCAAGGGCAGCAGCGACAGCGCGATCACCTTGGGATGCAGGCAATAGGCGGCGGCGCGCCAGAAGGCGTCGAGCAGGGTTTTCACGTCGGCCGCGGCTGGGTGGGCGGGCGCCTCTGCAACACCTAGCGCAGATTGCCGGTATGACCGACCGAATAGCGGCCGGGCTGCGGCCACAGCGTCAGGCCATGGGGCTCGGCGCCGACCTTGACCTGCGCCACCTCGCCGCTGCGGGTATCAAAGCGGTAGACGGCATCGTCGTAACGTGCGGCCAGCCACAGGTGGTTGCCATCAACGCTGAGGTTGCCCATGTCAGGGCTGCCACCACCGGGCACCGGCCAGCGCGCCACCACCTTGTCGGTGGCCCAGTCGATTACCGAGACGCCGCCGTCGCCGAGCTTGTCGCCGTGGACCTTGTGCGAGCCGCGAATGGCCACAAACAGCCGCTTGCCGTCGCGGCTGGGCGTCAGGCCATGGGCACCGATGCCGGTCTGGATGAAGCCGGTCTGGGTGAAGCGGTCGCCATCGATGATGTGCACACCGTCGGCATGCATGTCGGCGATATAGAAGCGCTTGCCGTCGGGCGAGATGCGGATGTCCTGCGGCATGCCCTTGGTGACGGTACAAATCTCGGTCGGGCCGGGCTCCCACACCTTGCCGGCCGTCGTGCGCGGCGCGCCGGTCACCTCCTTGAAGCGGGTAGTCGGCATCGTCAGCTTGAGGTAGCCCGCCACTTTGCGCTCGACCAGGTCGATCTTGGCCAGCGTACCGGCGAACTCGCAGGTGAAGATCGCATAGCGGCCATCGATCGAGAAGTCGGCATGGTTGATGCCGGCGCAACCCGGCGTGGCTATCGAGTACTGCAGCGCCATGGTGTGCGGATCGCGGAAATCGAGCCGCTTGCGCGCCTCGGCCACCACCACCGCCGACTTGCCGTCGGGTGTGAAATACAGGTTGTAGGGGTTGTCCACCACCACCGCCGGGCCCGGCTTGCCGGTGCGCGGGTCGATCGGCGTCAGGCTGCCGTCGTTGCTGCGCTCGGCATTGTTGGTCACCCACAGCGTGCGCAAGTCCCAGGACGGCACGATGTGCTGCGGGCTCTTGCCGACCTTGAACTTGTCGACCACCTTCATCTTGGCCGGGTCGATGACGTAGACATCGTGGCCGCGCAGGTTGGGCACGTAGACCCGCTCCAGGTCATTGGCCACAACGGGGCTGAGGTTGCCGCTGGTGATCTCGCTGTACAGATTGCGCGGGTCGATCACCAGCGGCATGCCGGGCATCACGGAGACCGCAGGCACGCCCTGTCCTGCGGGGCTGGACGCCGCCGGCGCGGCGCTGACCGCCGGCTCGGGCGACAGCAGGGCGAACACCAGCAGGCCCGTGCCCACCATCATCGCCAGGGCGGCACCCATCCGCATCGTCTTCCATCGGCCCAGGGCCTTGCGCAGCGCGCGGTTCATCGTTGAGTCTTCCCCATGTCGTGAGCAGGAACTGTCCTGTCCTTGCCCATTGTCGCGCCGGCGCCGGCGGACGGGCTGCGCTGTTGCAGGCGCGCACGGATGGCGGCTACCGAGGTCTCGATGATGAGGTCGGTACCCAGCCGCCCCAGTTCTGCGCTGGCCTGTCGCGGATCGCCGTTGACGCCGTCCTTGCTGCCAGGCTCACGGGCCAGCATGACATCGCTGCGCACCAGGGCCGGGTCGATCGCCAGCATCAGCGAGGTATCGGCCAGGCCGGCATGCTGGCCGATGGCCTGCTCGCTGATCCCCTTGGCCTTGAGCGCGGCCACGTAGTCGGTTTGCGACACCTGGTAATACGCGGTCAGTGCAAACACCCGGGTATCGGTCGGCCCGGCAAAGGCCTTGTTGAGCCGCGCCGCCACACGCTCCAGTGACTTCAGGTAGCCGCCGTGGTCGGGCAGCAGCACCACGTCGCGAAAGCCATGCTGGCGCAGGCTGCGCACCGCGCTCTCGATCACCGCCTCGAAGGCGGCCTCCGGAATCGACAGTGTGCCGGTCCAGCGCATGTGCTGAGACGGTGGCGAGATGTCGCCCTCGGGCACATAGGCGATCACCGGTGCCACCACGGTGCGGCCCAATTTCTCGGCGATGCGTGCGGCCAGCCACTCGGCACGCCGGTTGTGCTTGCCCAGCGCCATGTGCGGGCCGTTTTGTTCGGTGCCGCCGATCGGCAACAGCACGGTGGTGGTGCCGGCGGCGATGCGGGCCCGCAGTTCGCTGCTGCTCAGCGCTTCCAGGCTGACCGTGGCCGGGCCGATGCCAGCGCCTGCGGCCCAGGCCGGTGCGCCGGCCACCATCCAGGCCAGCGCAGCCAGCGCTGCCAGCAGGCCGGCACGGCCACCGGCGCGCCAGCGATCAGTCATTGTCACCGGCCAAGACACCGCCCAACAGGCCGCCGCCGGCCAGGCCACCCAGCAACGAGCCTTCTTCGCGCGAGCCGCCGCGCTGCGGCGCCGCCGCAAAGATGCGGCTGGCCAGGCGCGAGAAAGGCAGGCTCTGCAGCCACACCGTACCCGGGCCGCCCAGCTTGGCGAAAAACAGGCCCTCGCCGCCAAACAGTGCGGTCTTGATCTTGCCCACGTACTGCACCTCGAAATTGACGTCGGACGTGAAGGCCACGACGCAGCCGGTGTCAACCATCAGCGTCTGGCCGGGCTGCAACTCGCGCTTGACCACGGTGCCGCCGGCATGCACAAAGGCCAGGCCGTCGCCCTCGAGCTTCTGCATGATGAAGCCCTCGCCGCCAAAGAAGCCGACCGACAGCTTGCGCTGGAAGAAGATGCCCAGCGACACACCACGCGCGGCGCACAGGAAGGCATCCTTCTGGCAGATCAGCATGCCGCCGAACTGGCGCAGGTCCATCGGCAGGATCTTGCCGGGATACGGCGCGCCAAAGGCCACGCACTGCTTCTGCGACACGTTGTTGGTGTAGACCGTGGTGAACAGCGACTCGCCGGTGACCAGGCGCTTACCGGCGCCGAGCAGCTTGCCAAAGAAACCGCCGCTGCCGCCGGAACCATCGCCGAACACGGTGTCCATGCCGATGCCGGCGTCCATGTAGAACAGGCTGCCGGCCTCGCCCACCGCGGCCTCACCGGGGTCGAGTTCGATCTCGACAAACTGCATCTCCGAGCCATTGATCTCGTAGTCCACCACGTCCATGGCCATGGGTCGTGCTCCTGTCCGTACCGGTCTTGATGAAATGGGGGTTGAGCGCGGCCCGCCGTCGCCGGCGGTCGCCGCAGCGTCAGCGCGGGCTCTCGAAGAACACGTAGTTCAGGCCCTGGTTGCTGATCTCGAAATAGACCCGCTTCTCGTCGGCGTCGGCGATGAAGTTCAGGTTCTCGTCGAGCACGCCGTAGCCGTAGCGGTAGTTGCGGGCTTGGCCGTCCTCGGTGCCGTAGGCGGTGGACAGTTTGTCCACCTTCATGAAGCGGCGCACCAGCTTGTCGCCGGCATAGATTTCCAGCACGCCATTGGTACCGGTCCAGTTCTGGATGCCACGGCGGATCTCGTTCTGCCGCTCCTGGGTGCAGGCGGCCAACAGCAGACTGGCCAGGGCAAGCCACGCGAAGCGCTTCATGGGGTGGGATCGTCCTTGGTACCGAAAATCTTGTCGCCGGCATCACCCAGGCCGGGAATGATGTAGCCGACCTCGTTGAGGTGGCTGTCGATGGCTGCGGTCCAGCAGCGCACATCAGGGTGGGCCTTGGCCAGCGCCGTGATGCCCTCGGGCGCGGCCACCAGCACCAGCGCCCGAATGTCCAGGCAGCCACGGGCCTTCAGCAGGTCGACGGTGGCGATCATCGAGCCGGCGGTCGCCAGCATCGGGTCGACGATGATCGCGGTGCGCTCGCTCAGGTGGCCGACGAAGCGCTCGAAATAATGCACCGGCTGCAGCGTCTCATGGTCGCGCGCCAGCCCGACGACGCTGATCTTGGCATTGGGCACCAGATCGAGCACACCGTCGAGCATGCCCAGGCCGGCACGCAGGATGGGCACGATGGTCACCTTGCGGCCGGCGATCTGCTCGATCTCGGTCGGCCCGCTCCAGCAGGCAATGGAGGTCTTTTCCAGCGGAAAGTCGGCAGTGGCCTCGTAGGCCAGCAGTCGCGCCAGCTCATGGGTGAGCTCGCGAAATTTCTTGGTCGAGATCAGGTCTTCGCGCAACAGGCCGATCTTGTGGCGCACCAGCGGGTGCTTGACGGCGATCACGGGCATGGCAGGGCATCCTTGGGGTGTGCACCGAGTTTAGCGAGGCCGCTGCTGCCGGCCAGACGCGGCGCCAAATTCAGCCAGCGTCGAGCAAGGCCGGCAACAGCGCGGCGGCGGTGCCACGCAACACCCAGTGCGCCACCGAGTCCAGTTCGCTGGCGTGAGGGTTGAGCACCACCACCCGGGCGCCAGCCTCGCGGGCCAGGCCAGCCAGCCCCGCGGCTGGCCAGACCGCGCCCGAGGTGCCAACCACCAGCATCAGTTCACATTCGCGGGCCGCCCGCTCCGCAGCGGCCAGCGTCGCCGCCGGCAGCAACTCGCCAAACCAGATCACCGCCGGCCGCACCAGGTTGCCGCACTCGGCGCAGCGCGGCGGTGCGCCAGGAGCGGCATCCGCAGGGTCGCAAGGCCGCCCCTGCGGGCAGGCGTCAAGCCATTGGTCCTGCAGGATGTCGCCGTGCAAGCGCAGCGTGTCCGTGTTGCCAGCGCGCTGGTGCAAGTCGTCGACGTTCTGGCTGACCAGCGTCAGCCGGTTTGGATGGCGGCGCGCGAAATCGCCCAGCGCCTGATGGCCGGCGTTGGGCTCGGCAGCGCGCATTGCCAGTCGGCGCTCGGCGTACCAAGCCCACACGCGCTTGGGCTCGGCGCGGAAACCGGCCTCGCTGCCCAGTTCAGCCGGATCGAAACGAGCCCACAGCCCGGACATCGCATCACGGAAGGTGGGGATGCCGCTTTCCGCGCTCATGCCGGCGCCGGTGAGCACGCAGACTCGCTGCGCTTGTTCAAGATGCTGGCTTGCTGCCGCGATGGCGGCTTGCTCATTCACACCAGGCATTCCCCACCCCGTGCCAGTCGGGTCTCAACCGCCGGGCGGGCGGCGTTGCCGCAGCGCCTCGAACAGGCAGACACCCGCCGCCACCGAGACATTGAGGCTTTCTACCGCGCCGGCCATCGGAATGCGCACCAGTTGGTCGCAGGTCTTGCGCGTCAACGCGCGCATGCCGGCGCCCTCGGCACCCAACACCAGGGCCACCGGGCCGCTCAGGTCGATGTCGTAGATCGTGGCCTCGGCGTCCTCGGCGGTGCCGATGATGCGGATGTCACGTTCCTTCATCTCGTTGAGTGCACGCGCCAGGTTGGTGACCATCAGATAGGGCACGGTCTCGGCCGCGCCGCTGGCCACCTTGGCCACGGTGGCATTCAGGCCCACCGCATGGTCCTTGGGCGCCAGCACGGCATGGGCGCCGGCGCCATCGGCCACCCGCAGACAGGCGCCGAGATTGTGCGGGTCGGTGACGCCGTCGAGCACCAGCACCAGCGGCGCGCCACTGACGGCATCCAGCACATCGTCCAGCGAGTGCTTCATCACCAGCGCTGTGACCCGCGCCACCACGCCCTGGTGGCGCGGACTGCCGGCCAGCCGGATCAGCCGCTGATCGTCACTGTCGACCAGCTTGGCGCCGGCAGCCTGCGCCCGCTCCAGGAACTGGCGCATGCGGGCATCCCGCCGCGTGACGTCGACATGGATCTCGACGATGGAGGACGCGGCGGTCTTCAGCCGGACATTGACGGCATGGAAGCCGAACAGGACTTGGGTGCTCATGCCCGATGGTAGCGGCCCGCCGACCGGTTGCAGGCTTCAGTGCCGCAGCATCTGCACAGCCGTCAGCGCGCCGATCAGCAGCGGCTGGTGCAGCATGTAGACCAGCAGCGGCCAGCGGCCCAGCGTGGCCAGTGGCGCCAGCGCCCTGGGCAGTGCGCCCGCCAGCTGCCCACGCTGATGCGCCAGCAGCCACTGGCCCGCCGCCAGCCCCCACAGCATCACGCCCAGCCAGGGCAGCAGCGGCACATAGTCCTCGGTGATCGGCTTGTGTGTGACCAGGCCCACCCAGTTGGTCCATCGGCTGTCAAAGAAGGGATGCTGCAACCACAGCGGCAAGGCCAGCAGCAGCGCGCCCAGCGGCCAGAGCCCGCCTCGCAGTGGCGCGGCCAGCCGGGCCAGGATCAGCATCAACGCCATGCCATGCAGCACGCCGAAGCTGATCCAACTGCGCGGGAACATCAACGCCGAGCCTGCTGACACCAGCAGCGCGCAGCCGGCCACCTGAGCCCAGCGCCGCCAGAAGCGTGGCCAGGCCAAACCGGCGTCCAGCGCCAAGGCCTGGCCGGCGCCAGCGCACAGCAGGAACAGGCTGACGATCAGCATGCGCTGGTTAGTCCACAGCGGATCGCGGTAGAAGTTGTGCGGCGGCTGCAGCCAGCCGAAATAGTTGAGATCGAAGCTGAAGTGGAAGCCCACCATCCAGACAATGGCCAGCCCGCGCAGCGCATCCAGACGTTCAAACCGCTCAGGCTTAATGTCGCTCATTTTGCAAAGTAGGCCGACGTAGAACGATATGGATGCTACGGCCCACCTCGCGCCACGGGAGCAGATTGACAGCTTCAGCCCAGAAGTCGGTCGCTTGCAGTTCGTATCGGCAATATTTCACACGGCTATGGTACGGCCGCGGCGCTGCGGGCGGCCAGACGTCCGGTCCTAGAATGTCCTCACTGCCCGTAGCTCAACCGGATAGAGCAGCTGCCTTCTAAGCAGCAGGTCGGGGGTTCGAGTCCCTCCGGGCAGGCCAATGGGATAGGCTGCCAAACGGCGCCGAACCCAGCTGTTCGGGACTGTCGGCGAGGGCCCTTCGCGACAGCGGCAGGCCAGCAACCAACGCACTGCTTCGTCGCCCCGCGCAAGACTTCACGCTTTGCCATTTCGTGGCACCCGAACCCCTGCGTTCGTGGGGGACAGACCGGGGCAGGCCTGGGTATCGTCTGGTTATCGCATGCCAAAGAGCATGTTCCTCACGATCCTCGAAGGCCTCTTCATGACATTCAAATTCATCGCCAGCCTCGGCGTGCTGCTGCTTTGCCAAGCGGCATCGGCCTCATTGGTCACGGCAACCCTACCCGTGGTGGGCGAAAATGTAACGATCAAGATCAGCGGTTTTGCCAATGGCAATTCGGCTGTGGATGTCACGCTCGACAACAACGGCGTGATCGGCGCAGGGCAACTCTTGGGTGGCATGAAACTCAGCGGTCAAACCACGTACCTGTCGTTCCTGACCTACTGTGTGGACCTGGGCCAGAGTTTCCACTGGAACACGAACTACACCTATACCGTGCTGGGCAATGTGCCGTCTCTCGGCAGCGCGCCTGCGCTGGGCAGCGGCTTCAGCCAGACGCAGGCTGATCTGCTGGGCAAGCTCTATACCTCGTATGGCAGCCGCGGTACGGATGGCGGCATCGCCCAGGCCTCCTCGCTCAACGACAGTGTCGCCTTCCAACTGGCGGTCTGGGAGATCCTCTACGAGCCCGGCACCATCGGCAGCATCACTGGCGGCGCATTCAATCTGACCACCGGCGCCACCACGGCCCAGCGCAACCTGACCAACACCTGGCTGACCGCAATCACCCAGTCTGATGCCCAGCTGAGCTACACCGCGCAACGCTTGTACAGCAGCGTGGCGCAGGACTTCGTGATGTTCACCGCGCTGCCGACCCGGCCGCAACTGCGCCAGGCTGTGCCCGAGCCCTCGTCTTATGCGCTGGTGGGCATCGCGCTGGCCGGCCTGGGCCTGGCGCGCCGTCGCATGCGCTGAACTTGACGCCGCGAGCTGCGGCAGAAACAACAAGGGCCGTTCATTGAACGGCCCTTGTTGCTGGTGATGATGGTCGGGGTGACACGATTCGAACGTGCGACCCATTGCTCCCAAAGCAATTGCGCTACCAGGCTGCGCTACACCCCGAAGCCTTGGATTCTATCCCGCCACGCTGTCCGGTGCCGGCAGCACCAGCTGGCGCGCCACCGACTCGCACTGCCGGATATGCTGCTCGCAGACATATTGCAGCGCCGAGTAGGTCAGCGCCGCCGAGACCAGTTGCCCGGCCACCGGCAGGTATTTGCTGGCCTGCTGGGTGGTCAGACGCACGCCCACCGCCTTGAGCAGCGCCAGCACCATCGGCCGCGTGACCACCTTGCCCAGCACCATGCTGCCGCCGGCTGAAATTGCCTTGTAGACCACCAGCCGCTGGTCGGGCGCCAAGCGCGCAACCTGTTCCGCGCTGAGGCCGAAGGCGGCGCTGATCTCGGGCAGCAGTTTCACCAGCACGCCGATATCGGTGAGCCAATCGACGCCGGGGACGGGCACCATTGCCACCCCGGCGGCGAACAGCGCGCGCTGGCGCACCCGCTTGCGGCAGCGTGCCGCGACCGTGGCCAACGGGTCGGGCGCCGCCGCCGTCATGCCAACGGCGGTTCTGTCAAAACCACCATGCCGTCGGCATCGGCCGCCAGCCAGTCCCCGGGTCGCACCGTGACGCCTTGTATCCTCACCGGCACGTCGGTCTGGCCGGCGTGGCGGCGCTCGGTGGGCAGCGGCATCAGCGCCAGGGCACGGATGCCGATGTCCGCCACGGCCAGTTCGGCCACGTCGCGCACGCAGCCGTCAACCACCAGACCCACCCAGCCATTGCGCGCGGCGGTGGCAGCCAGGTTGCCGCCCACCAAGGCGTGTCGCAGCGAGCCGCCGCCATCGACCACCAGCACCCTGCCCTGCCCGGGCGACTCCACGGCCTCCTTGACCGAGGTGTTGTCCTCGTGGCACTTGACAGTGCTGACCCGTCCGGCAAAAGCCTCGCGCCCGCCATAAGACTTCAACATCGGCGGCAACACCCGGAAAGCACCGCTGTGGTCGCCCTTGTGGACATCGCAGAGGTCACAGGTGGGAATGAAACTCATGGCATCGCGCTCCGGCTACTCGACATGGCAGCCATCATAGGCCGGTGGCAGCCACCAACGATCTGCTGAGACCCGGTCAAAAACAACAACGCCCTGCGGTGCAGGGCGTAGTGTGCAGTTCAGATTGGAGGCGCGACCGGGAGTCGAACCCGGCTAGACGGATTTGCAATCCTGACATCGGGCTATTTTGAACCGTTCGGCAGCGTTGATGAAATCCGCCCACAGCCTGCAAGTGCCTGTCAGAAAACGCGTTTTCCGCCTACACGGCATTGCTCAGTATTCCGCCTCGTTGATATACTGTGGCTACATGGTGGCTACATGACCGAAAGGGGGCAACGATGACAACGGAAAAGAGCAGGGCAGCGAAGGATTCCCGGCGCTTCGCCTTCACTCGCAAGCGCGTTGATGCCGCCGCTTGTGTAGTCGGCAAGTCTCAAACCCTTTTCTGGGACACCGAACAACCGGGCCTAGGCTTGCGCGTGACTGCGAACGGCGCCCGCGCCTTCATCTTCGAGTCAAAGCTGGGCCGCGAAACCATCCGCCTGACCATCGGGCCGGCATCCATGCAACTGCGGGCAGCGAAGGACAAGAAGGGAGCGCCCATCGTTGCCGGTGCCGACACCCGCGCCGCCGAATTGGCAGTGATGGTTTCCCAGGGCCGCGACCCCCGAACTGAGATTCGGAGCGCCATCGAAGCCGAACAGGCCGCCCGAGCCACAGAGAAACGGCAGACCGTCACCGCCCGCGAAGCATGGGACGCCTACATTGCAGAGCGCACGCCGCAATGGGGCGAGCGCCACCGCATCGACCACGCCATCAAGGGCGAGCCGGGGGGCACGATGGGCAAGCGGGGAAGGCCGCTGCTGGCCGGGCCGCTGGCGCCGCTGCTGGTGCTGCCGCTGCGCGACATTGACGCCGCCACCGTCGAAGCCTGGGCCGCGAAGGAAGCGAAGACGCGGCCGACCGTGGCCCGGCTGGCGTGGCGCCTGCTGAAAGCCTTTCTCGGCTGGTGCGCTGAACAACCGGCCTATGCGGGCATCCTGCCTGTTGTGAACCCTGCCAAGTCGAAGAAGGCGCGCGAGAAGCTGGGCCGCCCAGGCGTGAAGTCCGACGCCCTACAGCGCGAGCAACTGCCGGCATGGTTTGCCGCCGTGCGCGCCATCCATAACCCCGTGGTAGCCGCCTACTGTCAGACCGTGCTGCTGACCGGCGCCCGGCCCGGCGAGGTGCTGGAAATGAAGTGGACCGACCTGAACACGCAATGGAAGGGCCTGACCATCCGCGACAAGGTGGAAGGCACGCGCGTGATTCCGTTTACCGCCTACGTTGAGCGCATGCTGGCCGCCCTGCCCCGCCGCAATGAGCATGTGTTTTCGGGGGTGCGCGTTCCAATCGTGGCCGCACCGAATGAACTGCACGCCACTGCCTGCAAGGTGGCCGGGCTTGAT
>JBBQZM010000104.1:0-12596 GCA_038207685.1 Burkholderiales bacterium | reverse complement strand
TCCAGTGGCAGGCCCGATCGTGTGGCGGTCATGAAGAAGTAACGCCGCGGCGGGTTGTAGAAGTTGTACTGCTCGGCGGTGAAGGGCATCCACGCGGCATCGGCAGCGCCGCGAATGCGCCCGCTCATCCGTGCGCTGAAGCCCTGCAGCCTGGGCTGGCCGAGCACGCCGGCAAAGCGCAGGTAACGCTGCACGGGCGGTGGCAGCGGCGCCAGGTCGACTTCAGTCACCACTTCGGCGGGCTGCGTTGCCAGGCTGGCGAGACCGCTGCTGACCTGGTGGCTGTACGCCGCGCGCAAGCCCAGCGGCCCCCAGGCCCAGGCCCCGTAGACCACGGCGCAGAGCAATAGCCCGTTGGCGATGCTGCCAAAACGCGCATCACCCCAGGACGTGATGACGACCCATTGCGAGGCGACGAGGCCGGCCGCGCCCAGGATCCAGAACACACGCGGTGCAGCCCACAGCGCCACCGCCGCTGCCAGCAACAGCAGCGTGGCCAGCAGCCAGAGCCCGCCCATGGGGCGCGATATCGGGATGCTGAGCTGCGGCAGCGCCGCGAGGCCAAAGGCCTTGGCCACACCCATCAGGTGGATCAGCGCGTGCAAGACCAGCAGGAGCGTGAAAGCCGTGCGCATGCAACCTCCGTCATGGGCCAAGTCAGGACGTCTGGACACCGGGGGCTCAGACCCACATCGCCGGCCGACGCTGGACGAACTGACGACCCCATGCTTGGGCGCAGGCCCGGGTTGTTCCATCCTTGGCTTCGAGTTTGCGGCCTGCGGCGGGTGCCGAGCCTTGCGGTCGATCAACCGGGCCCAGCTTGCGCTGGTATCTTGAGCAGCCCACAGTCGCCAGCGCACCAGCGCTTGTACGATGAAGGCCGCGCCGGTCTGTCGGCGCCCACCCTTCCCCAAGCCTGTTTTGGACTCCCCATGATCCCTACTGAATCGCCACTCCGCCGCGTTCGCCCACGCACCCGCCTGGCACTCTGTGCGGCGGCCCTGGCGCTGGTATTTCCGGCGGCCGCCCAACGGGTCGGCGAGGTCGACACGGTGTTCAAGCTGATCGGACCGGACCACAAGATCGTCATCGATGCCTATGACGACCCCGCCGTGCGCGGCGTCACCTGTTACGTATCGCGGGCCAAGACCGGTGGCATCAAAGGTGGGCTCGGGCTGGCCGAGGACAAGGCCGAGGCCTCGATCGCCTGCCGCCAGACCGGGCCGATCAGCTTTCCGAAGCCGATCCCCAAGCAGGACGAGATGTACAGCGAGCGCATCTCGCTGGTCTTCAAGAAGCTGCGCGTGGTGCGTTTGGTAGACGCCCCGCGCAACACGCTGATTTACCTGACTTATTCTGACCGTGTCATCGAAGGCTCGCCGCAAAACAGCATCACCGCAGTGGCGGTGGACCGGGGCACGCCGATTCCGCTGGCGCCTTGAGGGTGCTGCCTGGCCAGGCAACGCAGCGCAGCAGCGCCCCCGGATTGCCGATACTTGGCGCCTCTGAAAGCCCCGCATGCTGATGACTGACACACCCCCCGTTGCCGCCGTCCACCCCGTGCCCGACCAGCATGGCGTCAACCTGTTTGATGCCGACCCGGTGCTGGCGCAGTTGCTGCCGCTGTACCTGCCGGCCGATCTACTGGCCCACCTGCAACCGCATTTGCAGCGCCTGGGTGGTCTGGCCGGTGGTGTGCTCGACAGCCTGGCCCACAGCGCCGACAAACATCCGCCGACGCTGGAACACCGCACCCGCAGCGGCATCGATGCCCAGCGCATCAACAAGCACCCCGACTATGTGGCGCTGGAACGGGTGGCCTTCAGCGACTACGGGCTGGCGGCGATGTCGCACCGCGCTAGCGTGCTGGGCTGGCCGCAGGCCATGCCGGCGGCGGCCAAGTACGCGCTGACCTACCTGTTTGTGCAGGCCGAGTTTGGCCTCTGCTGCCCGCTGTCGATGACCGATTCGCTGAGTCGCACGCTGCGCAAGTTTGGTGAAACTGCGCTGGTCGCGCGTTACCTGCCGGCGCTGACGACGCAAGTCTTCGACGACTTGCAGCAGGGCGCGATGTTCATGACTGAGCAGGGCGCGGGCAGCGATGTGGCCGCCACCGCCACCCGCGCCGAGCCCGTGGCCTCGCCCTGGGGTGATGCCTACCGGCTGCACGGCGACAAGTGGTTCTGCTCCAACCCCGATGCCGGGCTGGCGATGGTGCTGGCGCGCATTGATGGTGCGCCGGCCGGCATGGCCGGGGTGTCGCTGTTCCTGCTGCCACGCACGCTGCCCGACGGCACGGCCAACGCCTTCCGGATACTTCGGCTGAAGGACAAGCTGGGTTCACGCTCGATGGCCAGCGGTGAGATCCGGCTGGAAGGTGCGCTGGCCTGGCTGGTGGGCGAGCCGGGGCGCGGCTTCCAGCAGATGGCCGACATGGTCAACAACTCGCGGCTCTCCAACGGCATGCGCGCCGCCGGGCTGATGCGCCGCGCGCTGACCGAGGCGCTGTTTGTCGCCCGCGAGCGCCAGGCCTTCGGCAAACGGCTGATCGAGTTGCCGCTGATGCGCCGCCAGTTGCTCAAGCTGATGCTGCCCACCGAGCAGGCGCGCACGATGCTGTTCCAGACTGCCGAGGCGCTGCGCCGCGCGGATGCGGGTGAAACAGGCGCCTATGCGCTGGCGCGCATCCTGACGCCGTTGATCAAGTTCCGTGCCTGCCGCGACGCGCGCCGCGTCACCGCCGATGCGATGGAGGTGCGCGGCGGCTGCGGCTACATCGAGGACTGGGCCGACCCGCGGCTGGTGCGCGACGCCCACCTGGGCTCGATCTGGGAGGGCACCAGCAACATCGTCGCGCTGGATGTGATGCGGGCCATCCGCCGTGAGCGCTCGCTGCCGGCGCTGTTGGCCCATCTGACGGGCCTGCTCGAACAAACGCCGCTGCATCCGGCGGCGCGGCTGATCTTCGAGGCCACGCTGACCCGCACCATCGCACTCGCCGAGCAGGTGGCCAGCGCCGGCACACCGGGTGAACACGCGGCGCGGCAGGCGGCGTCAGCGCTCTACCACCTGACCACCGCAGTCGCCATGGTCTGGGAAGCCGGCCGCATGGGCTGCAGCCGCCGCATGCGCTTGGCGCAGACGGTGTTGCGCCTTCGCCTGCTGCCGCAGGATCCGCTGCTGGTGGACGCCGAGCCGGGCTGGCTGGCCGACCTGCTGGCGCCTGCCGCTACGCCGCCCGATCAGGCAGTGGCCGACGTGCAGCTGTTCTGACGCCCGTCGTGCAGCGCTTCGGAGGCTGTCCTCCGGCGGGCTCTGGCGCGCCGCCGATGATGTGCGTTGCACTTGGATTCCCCGCGCCGCCTGAACCGCTCAAGCAGTCTTGTTCGACGCCGATGGGCGTTTGGGCTTGCCCGCGTCGCGGCGCCCCGAGCGGCCCGGCGCCGGCGCAGCAGCCGCCGCCTGCTCCAGCCACATCAGGGCCTGGACCCGCGACAGGAAGTGCTCGAGGTAGTTCGGCGAGAGCGCTTGCATCTGCTGCAAGGCGCGCAGCACCAGGCCGTGTGAGTTGAGTGGCCCCGGGTTCTCGGGCGCCTGCTGCTGCGACCGGCTGAGCTGCTGCGCCACGTTGAGCCGGCTCCAGGTGTCCCTGAACTGGCGCAGGGTCTTCAACTCGGTCGGCGCGGATGGCAAGGCATGGCTGTCGTTGGGCGCCGGCGTGCTGCCGGTGGGGTGCATCTGGCGAACCAGCTCGGCCAGCGGCGTCAGCGCAGATTGGGCGTCCAGCCGCATCGCCAGGCGCCGCAGCCCGCGTGGCCCCTGCTCGGCCTGGCAGCGCCGGATCTGCGCCGCCGCAGCTGGAAAGCGCAAGACCAGCGGCTCGGCGATTCGCTCAGCCTCGGCGCTGGACTGTTGCAGCCCCGCCGCGCAGCTGCGTATCAGCGCGTCCAGCCGGTCCTGCAGCCGGTGCCAAAGCGCGTCGCGCTGGCTGGGCAGGCGCCGCGCCAGCGCCTCGATCTGATGGAAGCGCAGCGTGTCGAGCCGCGCCGCGCCGCGTGCCCGCAGCGCGGCGATCGCGGCGGCCATCGGCGCGTGGCCTGTCATGCCGTCTGTCGGACGGTCTGTCGCGCGGTTTGTCGCGTCGTCAGTCGCGGCCGGTCCCGGCTCAGCGGCGGGGCTGTTCGGGGCCATTCGCGGATCGGGGTACCGGCGCCATTTCCACCCGGCGGTTGCGCGAGCGGCCGTCAGCTCCAGTATTTGGCGCCACCGGCTGCTCGGCGCCAAAGGCGGCGGCAAACACGGCCGATGAGGGCAGGCCTTCGTCGATCAGCGCGCGGGTCACGGTGAGCGCACGTTGCGCCGACAGTTCCAGGTTGTCGGCAAACTGGCGGTTGCTGTCGCGCACCTGGCGGTCGTCGGTGAAGCCGCTGACCATCAGCAACTCGTCGCGCGTGTCCAGGTAGGCCGCCAGCGGCGGCGCCAGGCTCTTCAGCAGCTGCCGGCCCTCGGGCTGCAACTGGTCGGAGTTCAGCGCAAACAGCACACTGCCGCTGATGCCGATGCGGCCGTTGTTCAGCGTCACCCGGCCGCTGGCCAGCGGCACGGCCAGTGCCTGCTCCAGCGCCTGGCGGCGGCGCTCCTCGACCTGGCGCTTCTGCACCTCGCTCTCCAGGCTGCTGACCAGTTCGAGCTGCACGCCGAGCACGATCACCAGCAGCAGCACAAAGGCGCCCAGCAGGCCCGACATCAGGTCGCCAAACACCGCCCAGACCGGAGCGGTCTGGCCCAGCCCGTCGTCAGCCTCGACCATCAGGCCACCGCGCCGGCCAGCGGCTGCTGGCGGATCGCCAGTTGCTGCAGGTCTTCGACGATCTGCCGTTGCGACGAGATGCTCAGGTCAACGATCTCGCGCGCCTGCGCCACGTAGTAGGCCAATTGCTCGTCGCTGCGCGCGCTGGATTTGCCCAGCGCCGCCTCGGTGCGTTGCAGCTGATCGACCAGCGCCTCGCTGGACTGGCCGAAGATCTGCACCGCGCCGCCAAAGGCCTCGCCCAGGCTGGCCACTTCCACCGCGCTGCCGCCAAGCTGGGTGGCGGCGTCGGCGAGTCGGGCCGATTCGGCCTCCAGGCGGTCATGGAAGCGGGCGCCAGCCTGCTGCAGCATTGCCGCCGACGAGGCCACCAGCGCGTCGATCGCGCCGCGTTGCTCGGTGGCGGCCTGGTTCACGGTGTCCAGCAGATGACCCAGCGTGGCCATGAGGCGGCTGCGTTCTTCCAGCAGGCCGGTGTCGTGTACCAGGCTGGCCGAGAGCTGCTGGCGCAGCTGCCCCACCAGTTCAGCCGCGGCACGTGGCGCCTCGGAGGCGGTGGCGATGAGCTGCGACATCTCGGCGAGGGTGGCGCGGGACTGGGCCTCGGCCTGGGCCTGCAGGCCGCCGGCGGTCTGTTCCAGCGTGCGGCAGATCTGCTGCTGCTGCGCCAGCGTCTGCTCGCCGGCTTGTTGCCAGTCGGCGCGCAGCTGGGCCGCCATGGCCGCCAACGACACCGTCCAGGCCGCCAGACGTTGCTGCTCGTCGGCTGCGGTAGCAGCCTGCTGCGCGGCCTGCGCCTGGGCCAGCGTGCTCAGCAGCGCGTGAGACTGCCGCTCGGCCGCCTTCGCCTGCATGGCTGCCGCAGCCTGCAGGTCGCGCTGTGTGTCGGCCTGGCGCTGATCCACCGTCTGCAGCAGCGAGGCCGTGCCCTGCTCGAAGCCGGTGCTCAGGCGGGTCAGCGTCTGCTGCAGGGTTCCGGCCAGCGCTTGCTGGTCGTGCGCCTGCCGCGCCAGCGCGGTGGTCCAGGTGTCGGCCACCGTGCTGACCGCGCCGTCCAAACGCGCCGCCAGGCCGTCCAGCTGCTGCTGCGCGGCATCGGCCAGCCGGGTCTGGAACAGCGCCGTTTCGCGGCTGATGCCGGCCATCGTGGCTTCCACCGCTGGCTGCAACGCCGCCCCAGCCGCCCGCGCGCCCTCGCTCAGGCTGCGTTGCAGCGTGCGGTCGACCGCATCGGCCAGTTCGGTATAGCGGGTCTGGGCTTGCTGGTGAAAGCGGTCCTGGTCGCTGATCAGCTGCAGCTGCAAGCCCGCGTGTTGCTGCGCCAGCTGGCCGGCCAGGGCCTGCAGGCTGTGCACCAGTTCAGGCAGCAGTTGGGACTGGGCCTGCAGGCCGGCCAGCATGGCCTCGCGCTGGTGGGCGCGCGAAAACGGCCGCAGCCGGCCGGCGATCAAAGCCTCCAGCCGCTGCGCTGCAGTCAGCCGCTCGCGCCGGGCCAGTGCCGACACCAGACCCAGCATCGCCGAGGCCGCCACGCCCGCCACCGAGGTGCCAAACGCCAGCCCCAGGCCCTTGACCGGCGCGGCCAGCGCGGCGCGCATGGCTGGCAGGTCGGTGCTGCTCTGCAGCGCCATCACCGTGCCGTTGAGCGTGACCACCATGCCCAGAAAGGTGCCCAACATGCCCAGCAGCACCAGCAGGCCAACCAGGTAGGGCGTCATCGCCGGCCCCGGCAGCGCCATGCGCTCGCCTTCGATGCGTTGGCGCACCGGGGTTTGCAGGCCGGCCGGCAGGGTGGCCAGCCAGTCGTCCAGCCGGGTCGGTGGCTCGGGCCGTGCCAACACCGCGGTCAGCGCCGACTGCAGCCCGGCCGTGGTCTGGCGAAAGTGCCGCAGTTCCAGGCCGCCCATCAGGTAGAAGGCGGCGATGAGCAGGCTCATCGTCAAGGCCAGCGGGTTGGCGCCCAGGTAGCCATAGGCCACCCAGGCGACAGCCGCGAGGCCCGCCCCGAAGGCAATCGTGCCCCAGTGCTTGTTCATGATGGCTTGGCTGTGTTCGGCGTGAGTGCGGCCAGCAAGGCCGCGATGGCTTGCCATCGGAGGTCGAGTTCGGCCAGCAGCACCGCTTGCACGGTGCGGCGGATCTGCGCGGGCGCCAGCCGGGGGTCGGGCTCGTCGGCCTGGGCCCGGCGCAGGCGGTTGAAGTGTTGTTCCAGCAGCGCCGGCACCTTGCCCAGCAGGTGGCGCTCGCGCTCTTGCAAGGCCTGGTCGAGCATCGCGTCCAGCGCGGCCAGTTGGGCCAGCGCCGGCGACGCGGCCGACAGCGTGTTGCGCAGCCTGCCGCGATGCGCAGCGATGCGCGACGCCATGGTTTGCTGGCTGGCGCTGTAGCAGCGTCGATAGGGCACAAAGTCGGCTGCGCCCGCGGTGTCGGCGGCCATCGCGGCGTCATCGGTGATCAACTGGCTGAGTTCCTGCCGCAAGCGCGGGGCTTCGCCCTGCCCCTCGGCCGGGCCAGATTGACCCGGTGCCGCCGGCGCACCGACCGGCGGCGTGTTGTTCAACACGCCGTACAAGGCTATTGCGTCAGTCCAGGCCAGCCAATGGCTCAGCGCTTCGGCGAGCGTCTGCCGGGGTGTTGCCACCGCGGGGATGCCGAGGTCGGACAGGCAGCGCACCAGCTGCGAGCTGTTGAAACCCGCGCGTGGCGGCGGGGGCATGGCGCCAACGGAGGAATTCACGGGAAAACCCGGGATGATACGCGAGGGCCGGCGCTTGACCGACCCGGTCACCCCCGGACGCCCAGCGGGGCCGAGGTGGCGCTCAGGCCCCGGCCATGGCCTCGTCCAGCGCTTCGATCCAGTGCTTGACCGGCGTGGCCGTTCCGCTTTGCAGGTGCTGGATGCAGCCGACGTTGGCCGAGACGATCGCCGTTGGATCGAGTTCGGCCAGGTTGACCAGCTTGCGGTCGCGCAGTTGGTGGCTGAGTTCGGGCTGCAGCACGCTGTAGGTGCCGGCCGAGCCGCAGCACAGGTGGCTTTCGTTCATCGCCACCGCCACGTCGAAGCCCAGTTCACGCAGGCCGGCCTCGACACCGCCACGCAGCTGCTGGCCATGTTGCAGCGTGCAGGGCGGATGGAACGCCAGCTTGCCGGGCTGGGTCCTGGCCAGCCTGGGCTTGAGCGCGGCCACGATGTCGGGCAGCAGCTCGCTGATATCGCGGGTGAGTGCGCTGATGCGCCGCGCCTTGTCGGCATAGTCGGCGTCACGGGCCAGCGCATGGCCGTAGTCCTTGACCGCCACGCCGCAGCCGCTGGCGTTCATCACGATGGCCTCCACCGTGCCGGCGCTGACCTGCGGCCACCAGGCGTCGATGTTGCGGCGCATGTCGGCCAGGCCGCCCTCGTGGTCGTTCAGATGGGTGCGTAGCGCACCGCAGCAGCCGGCGTTGTCGGCCACCAGGGTCTGGATGCCGGCGGCGTCCAGCACACGGGCGGTGGCCGCGTTGACATTGGGCATCATCGCCGGCTGCACGCAGCCCATCAGCATCAGCACCTTGCGGGCATGGTCCTGCTGCGGCCACAGCTTGGCGCGCGGGTGGCTGGCGCCCGGCACCTTGTCCTTCAATGCGGCCGGCAGCAACGGCCGTGCCAGCTTGCCCAGCGCCATCGCCGGGCCGAACAGCGGCGAGGTCAGGCCGGTCTTGAGCAGCCAACGCACCGCGCGCTCACCGGCCGGGCGCGGCACTTGCGCGTCCACCAGCTTGCGGCCGATGTCGACCAGGTGGCCGTACTGCACGCCGCTGGGGCAGGTGGTTTCACAATTCCGACAAGTGAGGCAGCGGTCGAGGTGCTGCTGGGTGGCGCGGGTCGGCGTGACGCCCTCCAGCACCTGTTTCATCAGGTAGATGCGGCCGCGCGGGCCGTCGAGTTCGTCGCCCAGCAGCTGGTAAGTGGGGCAGGTGGCGGTGCAAAAGCCGCAGTGCACACACTTGCGCAGGATGGCTTCGGCGGCTTCGCCGTCGGGCGTGCCTTGGTAGCGGGGGGCGAGTGCGGTTTGCATGGCGATCGGTGGGGACGGAGTTCGTTGAAAGAAGGCGGCTCAGCGCAGCAGCCAGGCGGCCAGTGCAGGCATCAGCAGCGAAGCCAGCACCACCTGCAGGCCCAGCGCCAGACCGGCATAGGCGCCGGCGTCGGGGTGCACTTGCATCGCGCGCGCGGCGCCGATGCCATGCGAGGCGGTGCCCAGCGCAAAGCCGCGCACATCCATGCGGCTGATGCCCAGCGCGTCGAACAAGTACTTGCCGCTGATGGCGCCGACCAGGCCGGTCAGCACCGCCAGCACGGCGGCCAGCGCCGGAATGCCGCCGATCTGCTCGGCGATGCCCATGGCCACCGGCGCGGTCACCGATTTGGGCGCCAGCGAGCGCAGCACGTCCACTGGCAGGCCCAGTGCCCAGCCGATGGCCACCGCACTGCCGGCGGCCGCCGCGCCACCGGCCAGCGCTGCCGCCAGCAAGGCCAGGCCGCGCTGGCGCAATTGAGCGCGGCGTTGCCACAACGGCCAGCCCAGCGCCACCACTGCCGGACCGAGCAGGAAGTGGATGAACTGTGCGCCGGAAAAATAGGTGGGATAGGGCGTGCCGGTGACGGTGAGCAGGGTGGCCAGCGCCAGCACCGTCCACAGCACCGGGTTGGCCCAGGGCGCCTGGTCGAGCCGCATGTAGAGCGCATGGGCCAGCACATAGCAGCTCAGTGTGGCGGTCAGGCCGAACAGCGGCGTCGCCGACAGATAGACCCACAGTTGCACGAAGTCCTGCATGCCGCCGCTCATTTCGCTCGCCCCGTGGCGCCGGGCGCCGGCAGCAGCGCGCGTAGCACCAGGGCCGTCACCGCCAGGCCGATCCAGGTCGACAACAGCAGGGCCAGACCCATGCGCAGCCCATATTCGCTGATCAGCGCCAGGTGGGTCATCACGCCCACGCCCACCGGCACGAACAGCAGCGACAGGTGCGACAGCAAGGCCCCGCAGGCCGCTTCAGTGGGTGCCTGCAACCGCTGCCAGCCGAGCAGCAGCACCAGCAACAGCATGCCCAGCACCGGGCCGGGCAACGGCAGGTGCAGCAGGCGCACCGCCGCCTCGCCGGCCGATTGGCACAGCAGCAACAGCGCCAGGCCTTGCAGCATGGTCATGCCGGCCCCTCGCCCGACGGGTACGTCGCGCGATCCCCCAAGGGGATGCGGGCCGGCTTGGTGAGCTGAGGCCGCACACAGACCGTCCCTGCGGACGGTCTGTGCCTGCCGAGGAGCGCCGGACTCCGGCCGGCGGCGGCCCGGCGCTCGGCCCGCTCAGTGCGTCGATGACCGATGAGATTCATGCCAGCGTGTACTGCAGCACCCAGTAATGGGTGTACGCGGTCCAGCTTGCATCGCGGGCACGCGGGCCCAGCGCGGCGATCGCCTGCTTGGGCATCGGAAAGTTCTTCAGCACTTCGTGGACGCTGCCGTCGTCCAAGGTGCGCAGCTGATAGCCGTTGCCGTCGGCATCGCAGCGATGGATCGGCGTGCTGCTGGTCTGCACAAAGCGGTTGTCGAGCATCACCACCACGGCGCCGGGTTTGAGGCGCGCATGCAGCGTGGCCAGCCAGGGCTGCAGCCGGGCCAACGGCACATGGCTCCACCAGCAGCCGGCAAAAGCCGCGTCGAAGGTCTCGTCGCCGAGTTCGGCCAGCGTGTAGGCGTCCACCGTCTGCAAGCGCACCGCGGCGGGCAGGTTCGGCTTGGCCCGCGCCACCGCCAGGGTCTCGGGGTTGAGGTCGGTGGCGCGCCAGTGCGCGGCCTGCGCCGCGCCGAACGGCGTCCACCAGCCGGTGCCGCAGGCGATCTCCAGCACCCGGCGGCCGGCAAAGGGCGCGGCCAACGCCGCTTCCATCTGCCGCAGATCGGCCTGGCGTTCGGGCTTGAAGTAGACCCGCTCGTACTCGGCCGCCCGCTGCGCGTAGTAGGCGGCCATGCTGGCCACGGTGGCCGGGGCGTGCGCGACCGACACGGTGGCTCAGAGACCGGGGTAGAGCCGGCCGGGGTTGAAGACACGGTCGGGATCGAAAGCGGTCTTCATCTCGCGGTGGATGCGTTGCAGCGGCGCACTCAGCGGCGCCAATGCGCCGCCGGTCTTGCCACCACGAAAGGCGGTGGCATGGCCGCCGGCGCGGGCCGCGGCCTCGCGCAGCCGGGCCGCCGGTGCCGAGGTGACGACCCAGCGCTGGGCGCCTCCCCATTCGATCAGCTGTTCACCGGGCAGGCCCAGCGGCGGTGTGGTCTGGGCCACCGACAAGCGCCACAGCGTGGCGCCGCCGGCCAGCGCCGGGAGCGCCTTGACGAAGAACTCGTCGCTCTGGTCGCGCAGGCCGGTCCAGAAAGCAGCTGCCTGCGCAGCATCAATCGCCTCACCACGCAATTGCTGCTGCGCCGACTGCACCGCCGCCGCCGCGCCGGCCAGGCGCAGCACCAGCATGCCGTCCCACCAGGCGCTGGCGCTGATCGGCAGCGGCTGGCCGCCCCAGGTGTTGAGCTGGCGGATGGCGGCCGCCTCGTCCAGCTCGAAGCGCAGCGTGGCGCTGGCGACCGGCACCGGCAGCACTTTCAAGGACACCTCGCAGATCACACCCAGCAGGCCCATCGAGCCGGCCAGCACCCGCGAGACGTCGTAGCCGGCCACGTTCTTCATCACTTGGCCGCCGAATGTCAGCACCTCGGCGCGGCCGTTGAGCAAGGTGGCGCCCAGCACATAGTCGCGCACGCCGCCCACGACCGCGCGCGCTGGCCCGGCCAGGCCAGCGGCCACCATGCCGCCGACGGTGCCGCGCAGCGGCGCCATCGCGTCGGTGCTGCCGCCAGCAGCAAAACGCGGTGGCTCGAACGGCAGGCACTGGCCTTTTTCGGCCAGCGCAGCCTCCAACTCGGCCAGTGGCGTGCCAGCGCGCACCGTGACCACCAGCTCGGTGGGCTCGTAGCTGCTGATGCCGGCCAGCGGCCGCACATCCAGCGCCGCGCCTTGTGGTGCTTCACCGTACCAGGTCTTGCTGCTGCCACCCTGGATGTTGAGCGTGGTCTTGGCGGCGCGTGCGGCGCGCACGCGGTCGACCAGGGCGTCGATTGAGGGATCGGCCATGCTCAGAATCTTTCGAGTTCGGGGAAGGGCAGCAAGCCCTTCTTGACATGCATGCGGCCGTACTCGGCGCAGCGGTGCAGGCTGGGGATCACCTTGCCGGGGTTCAGCGTGCCGGCCGGATCGAAGGCGCGCTTGACGGCGAACATCTGCTCGCGCTCCTCGGTACTGAACTGCACGCACATGCTGCTGAGCTTTTCCACGCCCACGCCGTGCTCGCCGGTGACGGTGCCGCCCAGCGCCACGCTGGTTTCCAGGATGTCGGCGCCAAACAGCTCGCAGCGGTGCAGTTGGTCGGGGTCGTTGGCATCAAACAGGATCAGCGGGTGCAGGTTGCCGTCGCCGGCATGGAAGACGTTGCAACAGCGCAAGTTGTACTTTTTCTCCATCTCGGCGATGGCGAGCAGGATGTCGGCCAGCCGCTTGCGCGGGATGGTGGAATCCATGCACATGTAATCCGGGCTGATGCGACCGCTGGCCGGGAAGGCGTTTTTGCGCCCGCTCCAGAACTTCAGCCGCTGGGCCTCGCTGTCGCTCACCGCCAGCCGGCTGGCGCCGTTGGCGCGCAGCACCGCCAGCATGCGCGCTATCTCTTCGGCCACCTCTTCGGGCGTGCCGTCGCT
>JBBQZM010000103.1:0-12614 GCA_038207685.1 Burkholderiales bacterium | reverse complement strand
CCGCCAGGCCGCACGCGCCAATCGGAATCAGCCCGAGACCGCCATCGACAAAGTGCAAGCGGCCGCCAACCAACTGGAGCAGGCGGCCAAGGAAAGCAGCAATCCGGCGCCGGTCGAGCGCGGCGTGACCCGGGTGCAGATTGAACGCAGCAAGTTCAATGTCAAGGACTACCTGTGGAACAGCATGCCCAACGTGGCCGCCTTGGTGGGCCAGACGATGGCCGTGCTGTTCATCATGTTCTTTCTGCTGGCCTCAGGCGACCGCTTTCGCCGCAAGATCGTCAGGATTGCCGGCCCCACCTTCACTCGTCGCAAGATCACCTTGCAGGCACTGGACGAGATCAACGATCAGGTTCAGCGCTACATGATGGTGCAGTTGCTGATCAGTCTGCTGGTGGGCTTTGCCACCTGGCTGGCCTACCTGGCGGTGGGCGTGGAGAACGCCGCCGTCTGGGGCGTGCTTGCCTTTGTATTGAATTTGATTCCCTACATCGGCTCGGTGCTGATCACCGGCGCGTCGGCCTTGGCCGGCTTTGTGCAATTCGGCAACGCCGACATGGCCTTGCTGCTGGCCGGACTGGCCATGCTGATCCACATCGTCTCGGGCAACCTGCTGATGCCCTGGTTGACCAGCCGCGCCAGCCGCTTGAACGCCGTGACGGTGTTTGTCGGTGTGCTGTTCTTCGGCTGGCTGTGGGGTGTTTGGGGCTTGGTGCTGGGCGTGCCCATCCTGTTGATGGTCAAGACCGTCTGCGACCGGGTGGATGACTTCAAGTCGGTGAGCGAGATGTTGGGTGATTGAGGGTAGGCGCTGCGCCGTTCAGCTTGACAGTTGCTGCCAGGCGTTGTGGCTCCGACCTGATATGCCCTGCGGGCAAATGTCAGTCTCCGCCGAAATGCCCGGCATCAACTAGACAGTTGCTGCCAGGCTTTTTCCAGGCGCTTGGTGCTGACGGGTTGGGGCGTGCGCAGTTCCTGGGCGAAGAAGCTGACGCGCAACTCCTCCAGCAGCCAGCGGTATTCGTCCAGCCGAGCATCGGCCACGCCCTTTTGCTCGGCCAGGCGGCGCAGGTAGCGCTGCTCAATCGGCCGCAGCTCGGCCAGGCGCTGGGCGTCGCGCGCCGGGTCACCACGCAGCTTGTCCAGCCTCAGGGTTATCGCCTTCAGGTAGCGCGAGAAGTGCGCCAGCTGGCCGTAGGGCGCGGCCTGTAAAAAGCGCTTGGGCACCAGACGCAACAACTGTGCATGGATGTCGTCGGTCACTTCCTTGGCCGGCCGGCTGTCCTTGAGCTTGCGCTGCGCCGCCGCAAAGTCGACGAGGATCGCGCCCGCCAGCCGCGCCACCTCTTGCGCAATCAGGTTCAGCCGGCTGCGGCCCTCGGTGATGCGGGTGTCGAAGGCCTTGGCATCGGCCGGCAGCGGCTCGGCCAGGAAGGCGCGGTCCAGCGCCAGTTCGATGATCTGGCCGCGCAGTTCTTCGGCGGTGCCCAGTGGCATGTAGGCGGCGGCCATCTTCACCAGATCGGGGATGTTCTTTTCCAGGTACTTCAGCGGCTCCTTGATGGCCAGCGCCACCAGCCGGCGCAGCCCGGCGCGGTGCTTGGCTGCCGCCGCATCGGGCTCGTCGAAGACTTCGATTTCAACATGACCGCCCCTGTCGATCAGCGCTGGAAAGCCCACCAGCACCTGGCCGGCCGGACTGTTCGGCTTTTGGATCTCCATCAACTCGGGCAGCTCACCAAAGGTCCAGGCGGTATAGGTCTTGACCGCAGTCTCGACCGGCGCCACCGCCGCGGGTGCAGCCGCTGCCACCCGTCGTGCTGCGCCAGGCGCCACCGCAGCCTGCGGCTGGGCTGCCGGCGCCGCCGCCACCAGGCTGCCCAGCTTCAGCGTCGCCAGCGCCTGGAAGGCCGAGCGCGCCTGGCCGCCCAATTCAGCCTTGAGTGTGGCCAGGTGGCGGCCCATGCCCAACTGCCGGCCATGTTCATCCACCACCCGAAAGTTCATGAACAGGTGCGGCTGCAGCATGTCGAGCTTGAAGTCGTTGCGCTGCACGGCGATCTGGCTGCGCTCACGCACCGCCTTGAGCAACACCTCCATCAGCGCGCCCTGGGCAAAGTCATGGCTTTCGACAAACTCGGCCACAAAGTCGGGCAGCGGCACCAGCCGGCTGCGCGGCCGCTGGTGCAGGCTCTTGCACAGCGCCGTCAGCTTGGCCGGCAGCATGCCCGGCACCAGCCAGTCGCAGCGCTCCTCGCTGACCTGGTTGAGGGCATAGATCGGCAGCGTCACCGTCACGCCGTCCTTGGCATCACCGGGCTCATGCAGATAGGTGGCGGCGCAGTCGACGCCGCCCAGGCGGATCATCTTCGGGAAGGCGCTGCCGGTGATGCCGGCGGCCTCGTGGCGCATCAGCTCGTCGCGCGTCAGCTTCAGCAGTTCGGGCTGGCGCTTGATCTCGTCGCGGTACCAGCGCTCCAGGCTGGCGCCCGAGTGCACCGTCGCCGGCAGTTGCTGGTCGTAAAAGGCGTAGATCAGCTCGTCGTCGACCAGCACGTCCTGGCGCCGGCTCTTGTGCTCCAGCTCTTCCACCTGGGCCAGCAGCTTGCGGTTGTGGGCCACGAAGGGCAGCTTCGAATCCCAATCGTCGGCCACCAGGGCCTCGCGGATGAAGATCTCGCGCGCAGCCCGCGGATCGACGTTGCCGAAGTTCACCCGCCGGTTGTTGTAGACCACGATGCCGTAGAGCGTGGCGCGCTGCAGCGCCACCACCTCGGCGGCCTTCTTCTCCCAGTGCGGCTCCAGCAGCTGGGTCTTCAGCAGATGACCGGCCACGCCGGGAATCCATTGCGGCTCGATGCCCGCCAGCCCACGGCCGTACAGGCGCGTGGTGTCGACCAGTTCAGCGGCAATCAGCCAACGGCCCGGCTTCTTGCTCAGGTGCGCACCCGGATGGCGCCAGAACTTGATGCCGCGTGCGCCCAGGAACCACTCATCGTCATCCGACTTGCAGCCCACGTTGCCCAGCAGCCCGGCCAACATCGCCAGGTGGATCTGTTCGTAGGTAGCGGCGCTGCCGTTGAGCCGCCAACCCTGCTCGGCCACCACGGTGTGCAACTGGCTGTGGATGTCGCGCCACTCGCGCACCCGGCGCGGGTTGACGAAGCTCTCGCGCAAGCGCTGCTCCTGCTGGCGGTTGCTGAGTTTGTGGCTGTCGATGCGCGCCGCGCCGCCTGCGGCACCACCCTGCCCCGGCTTGGCCGGATGGCCATGGACGCCGCGCCCTTCCTCGATCCAATGCCACAGCTTCAAGTAGCCGATGAACTCCGACTTCTCGTCGTCGAACTTCTTGTGCTTCTCGTCGGCCGCCTGCGCCACCTCCATCGGCCGATCACGCACGTCCTGCACGCTCAGCGCGCTGGCGATGATCAGCACCTCGGCCAGCGCATCGCGGTCACGCGCGGCCAGGATCATGCGGCCCACCCGCGGGTCCAACGGCAGGCGGGCCAGTTCCTGGCCAATGGCGGTGAGCGCGTTGTCGTCGTCCACCGCGCCCAGTTCACCCAGCAGGTCGTAGCCATCGGCGATGGCCTTGGCGCGCGGCGCCTCCAGGAAGGGAAACTGCTCCACCGAGCCCAGGCGCAAGCTCTTCATGCGCAGGATCACGCCGGCCAGCGAGCTGCGCAGGATCTCGGGGTCGGTGAACTGGGGCCGGCCGGCAAAATCTTTCTCGT
This sequence comes from Burkholderiales bacterium, assembly GCA_038207685.1. Classification (GTDB taxonomy): domain Bacteria; phylum Pseudomonadota; class Gammaproteobacteria; order Burkholderiales; family Burkholderiaceae_C; genus Pseudaquabacterium. Next base: position 8,880 of record JBBQZM010000103.1, on the reverse strand, counting down.
CGTAGAGCCGGATGCAGATGCCGTCGGCCACCCGGCCGCAGCGGCCGGCGCGCTGGTTGGCAGCGGCCTGGCTGATGGCCTCGACCTGCAACTGCTCGACCTTGGTGCGGTAGCTGTAGCGCTTGACCCGCGCCTGGCCGCTGTCGACCACATAGCGGATGCCGGGCACGGTGAGCGAGGTTTCGGCGACGTTGGTGGCCAGCACGATGCGCCGGCCGTTGCCGGGGTTGAACACCGCCTCCTGCTCGGCCTGCGACAGCCGCGCAAACAGCGGCAGGATCTGCGGCTGCGGCCCGCCCTTGTGTTGCCGCGCCAGGTGCTTGCGCAAATGATCGGTGGCGTCACGGATCTCGCGTTCACCGGGCAGAAAGACCAGGATGTCGCCCGGGCCACCAAGGCCCGTTCCAAGGCCAGCGCCGCCCTGCCACAGCTCGTCCACCGCATCGGCGATGGCTTCGTCCAGACCGTATTCGCGTGAGTCCTCGAACGGCCGCCAGCGCTGCTCGACCGGGAACAAGCGGCCGCTGACCTGGATCACCGGCGCTGGGATCAATGGCCCCCACGCTCCGCGCTCCTCGCTGTCGCTGCCCCCCGAGGGGGCGTCGCCCGGCTCGGGGCGGCCCGTCGCCGGGCGAGCCGGCATCGCAAAGTGCTTGGCAAAACGCTCGGCGTCGATGGTGGCCGAGGTAACGATGATCTTGAGGTCGGGCCGGCGCGGGTTTGGCCCTTGAATAAGCTGGCGCAGATAGCCCAACAGAAAGTCGATGTTCAGGCTGCGCTCATGCGCTTCGTCGATGATCAGCGTGTCGTACTGGCGCAGCTCGGGATCGCCCTGGGTCTCAGCCAGCAAGATGCCGTCGGTCATCAGCTTGACGCTGGCGCCTGGCTGCAGCCGGTCCTGGAAGCGCACCTTGTAGCCCACCACTTCGCCCAGCGGCGAGTTCAGTTCCTCGGCGATGCGCTTGGCCACGCTGGTGGCGGCCAGCCGGCGCGGCTGGGTGTGGCCGATCAGGCCGCGGCCACCCTTGTCCCAGTTGCCCAGGCCACGGCCCAGTTCCAGCGCGATCTTGGGCAACTGCGTGGTCTTGCCCGAACCGGTCTCGCCGCAGACGATGACCACCTGATGCCCGGCGATGGCGCGCGCGATCTCGTCGCGCCGGGCCGAGACCGGCAGCGATTCGGGGTAGTGGATGGGCGGGATCGCCGTCGCGGTGCGCGGGGGCCGATCAGCGTGGCGCTCGCGGGGCTCACGCGGGGCGCGCGGCGGACGGGCGGGCTGATCGGGTGGGGCTGCGCGGCGCGGTCGTGCCGGAGGATCGGGTGGGTTCACAGGAGGCCGGATTATCCCCGCGCGGGCCGCGCCCGACCGGGCTGATCGGCTCGCATGGCATCATGCACCCTATTCCACTGACGAAAGACCGCATGTCCAAAGCCATCGCCGCCCACAAGCACCGCACCATGCTTCACATCCTGCGCGACCGCGTCAAGCGTGCGCTGCGCGACAAGAAGCGTGGTCTGACCGGGGCTGACGAGCGCCTGGCCGCCCACGAAGCCAAGCGCGCTGCGTACCGCACCGCGCACCCCTGAACGACCGGACGTCGGTGGCCGCCTGACTAGCGGCCCGACGTCTCGTCGGCCGCGTCGGCCTCATCACCATCGTCGTCGGCAGTCTCGCCGAGTGATCGCTGCGGCGGCTTGCGGCCGCGTTTGCCGAGCCTGCTGCGCTTGGCCGCCCGCTCGGCGTCACGCGCCTGGCCTTCGCCCAGCCAGACCGCGTACTCGGCCGGCGTTTCCAGCGAGATGCGGCCCAGCGTGCCGCTGCGGAAGTCATTGAGCACGATCTCGGCCGCCTTCTGCAGGTTGACCCGGCCACCCGACATCAGACCACCGCGCTTGCGGCCGATGTCGGCCAGCAAGGTATCGCCGCTGCTGTCGCCGGCCAGCTTGTAGCGGGCCTGCAACTGGTCGATGTAGCGCGGCTGCAGTCGGTCCAGCAGTTCCAGCGCCACCTCTTCTTCGTCATAGGCATTGCGGCCGATGCCGCCGCTGGCCGCCAGGTGGTAGCCACTGCGCTCGACGATGATGCGCGGCCACAGCATGCCCGGTGTGTCGAACAGGTAGAAGTCGTTGGCCAGCACGATCTTCTGCTCCAGCTTGGTGATGCCGGGCTCGTCCCCGGTACGTGCTGCACGCTGGCCGTACAAGGTGTTGATCAGCGTCGACTTGCCGACGTTGGGAATGCCGCAGATCAGCACCCGCACCGGCTTGACCATGCCGCCGCGCAGCGGCACCAGTTCGCGGCAGGCGGCGATCAGTTGCCGCGCCGGCGCTACCACGCTGGCATCCAGCGCCAACGCCTGGGTGCCGGGCTGCGACTGGTAATGCTGCAGCCACAAGGCGGTGATCTCGGCATCGGCCAGGTCTTGCTTGTTCAGCACCTTCAGCGCCGGCTTGCCGGCAGTGAGTTCGGCCAGCAGCGGATTGGCGCTGGAGCCGGGCAAGCGGGCGTCGAGCAACTCGATCACCACGTCGATGTCGGGCAAGCGCTCGACGATCGCCTTCTTGGTCGAGTTCATGTGACCCGGGAACCACTGGATGGGCATGCTGGACTGCTTTCTGCTCGCGCCCCGCACAGGGGCCTGCCCTATTGTCGGTGCCGGTGGCCTGACGACGGATCAGCCCAGCAACTCGGCCACCGTCATCGTCGTCAGCCCGCTGCGCTGGCGGAACCGGGCCGAGGCGCGGCTATCGCTCAGCAACAGCCGGTCGACCAGCGGCCCGACCAGGGTCTGCTGGGTGTCGATCAGCAGCACATGGCGCTGGGCACCGGCCTCGTCGAGCCGGCCGCACCAGCCCAGCGCCACCAGATCGTCCAATACCGGCTGCACTTGCAGCGGGTCGATGCGCTCGGCGCCCGCCAGCGTTTCGGCGCTGAGGCCGCGCCGGTCGCCGCCACGCGCCGACGACAAGGCGTGCAGCAGCCGCAGCGCCAGCGCAAATCGCTCACCCGGCCGGTCCGGCAGGCGTGACACCCGCATCGCCAGGCTGGGCGCATAGGCCGCCACCACTGCACCCAGCAGCACGATCAGCCAGCTGAGGTAGATCCACAGCAGGAAGATAGGCACGGTGGCAAAGGCGCCGTAGACCACCGAGTAGGCCGGCACCGACTTGACATACCAGCCCAGCGCGCGCTTGGCCAGCTCAAAACCCACGGCGGCGAACAAGGCGCCGCTCCAGGCATGGGTCCAGCGCACATGGGTGTTGGGCACAAAGCGGAACAGGCAGGCGATGCTCAGCGCCAGCAGGCCGAACTCGATCACGTTCAGCAGCAGCCCCCACTCGAAAGGCAGCGCACTGACCAGGCCGCGCGAAGCCGACACCGCATAAGAGCTGGCCGACAGGCTGGCGCCCAGCACCAGCGGGCCCAGCGTCATCGCCGCCCAGTACACCAGCACCCGCTGCGCCAGCGGCCGCGGCCTGGGCACGCGCCAGATGGCGTTGAGCGTGCGATCGATGGTGAACATCAAGGCCAGGGCAGTGACACCCAACAGGATCAGGCCGGCGCTGCCCAGCTTGTTGGCCTGGCCGGCAAACTGCGTCAGCGCCTGCAGCACCGGCCGGGCGATGTTGTCGGGCACCAGGGTCTGCAGGAAATACTGCTGCAAGGCCACCTGGAAACGGCCGAAGATCGGGAAGGCAGTGAACAGCGCCAGCATGACCGTCACCAGCGGCACCAGGCTGATCAGCGTGGTGAAGGTCAAGCTGCTGGCGGTCAAGGCCAGGTGGTCCTCGCGCAGCCGCAGGCGCAGCGTGCGCAGGGTCTCGAACCAGGGCCAACCGCGCAACACCTCCAGCCACTCGGCCACCTGTTGTCGCGCGGTCTCCAGGCGCTGGCGCCAATCGGCTGACTGTTCGACTTCATCCATATCGGCATGATGCCAGCCGCGCGGCGGCTGTCCTGCGGCCGTTCGGTTCGTGGGGGCGGGGGTGGTTCCTTATGATGCTGTCCGTGATCTTCTCGCCTGCCACCCCCATGCCACCCGCCAATCCACCCTTCCTGGCCGCCAGCGGCTTTGTCCGCGGCACCCGCTTGCTCGCTGTCGGCGCCCTGCTCGGCCTGATCGCCCTGGGCCTGGCCTGGGAACTGTGGCTGGCGCCCACTGGCGGCCGCTGGCTGGCCTTCAAGGTGCTGCCGCTGGTGATCCCGCTGGCCGGCCTGCTCAAGCACCGGCTGTACACCTACCGCTGGGTCAGCCTTCTGGTCTGGTTGTACTTCGCCGAAGGCATCGTGCGCGCCACCGGCGTACCCAGCGGCGCCGACGGCGGCATCACCGTGCTGCTGGCCTGGTGCCAGGTGGCCTTGTGCACCTTGTTGTTCGTCGCCTGCGCCGCCCATGTGCGCTGGCGGCTCAAGCATCCGGCGCCAGTCGCCGCGCCTTCGCCATGAGTCCTGCCGAGCTGATCACCGAACTGCGGACCCTGCTGGGCCCGACCCAGGTGCTGACCGAGGGTGACCTCAGCGCTTGGGAACTGGACTGGCGCAAGCGCTGGCGCGGCAAGGCGCTGGCTGTGGTGCGGCCCGGCAGCACCGACGAGGTGGCGCAGGTGCTGCAGGCCTGTGCCCGCCATGGCGTCAGCGTGGTGCCGCAGGGCGGCAACACCGGCCTGGTCGGCGGCGGCGTGCCTGATGACAGCGGCAGCCAGGTGCTGCTGAGCCTGTCACGCTTGAACCGGGTGCGGGCGATCGACCCGGCCAACCTGACGTTGACGGTGGAAGCCGGCATGGTGCTGCAGGCGGTGCAGCAGGCCGCCGCCGATGCCGGGCTGCTGTTCCCCTTGAGCCTGGCGGCCGAGGGCAGCTGCAGCATCGGCGGCAACCTGGCCACCAATGCGGGCGGCACCCAGGTGCTGCGCTACGGCAATGCCCGCGACCTGTGCCTGGGCCTGGAAGTGGTCACCGCCCAGGGCGAGGTCTGGCAGGGCCTGACCGGCCTGCGCAAGGACAACACCGGCTACGACCTGCGCGACCTGTTCATCGGCAGCGAGGGCACGCTGGGCATCATCACCGCGGCCACGCTGAAGCTGTTTCCGCAGCCTGCTGTCAACCTGACCGCGATGGCCGCCTGCAACAGCCTGCCCGACTGCGTGCGCCTGCTGGGACTGGCGCAGGCGCGGTTGGGTGCTGGGTTGACCGGCTTCGAGGTGATGAATCAATTCTCGCTGGCGCTGGTGCGCCGGCATTTCCCGCAGTTGCAGCAGCCGCTGCCGGCCGGGCCCTGGACCGTGCTGCTCGACTATGCCGACGCCGACGACCTGGCCAGCGCCCGCGCCCGTTTCGAGGGCTTGCTGGAGGCGGCACTCAGCGACGAGGTGATAGTCGACGCGGCGGTGGCCGAAAGCCTGGCGCAAACGGCCACGATGTGGCAACTGCGCGAGGCCATCCCGCTGGCGCAGAGCGAGGAAGGCCTCAACGTCAAGCACGACATCTCGGTACCGGTGTCGGGCATCCCGGCGTTTTGTGAAAGCACTGACGCGGCGCTTCGCGCGGCCCTGCCCGGCATCCGGCTGGTGAACTTCGGCCACCTGGGCGACGGCAACCTGCACTACAACGTGCAAGGCCCCGAGGGCGGTGACGCCCAGCGCTTCCTGAACGATCACGAAACGCTGATCAACGCCATCGTCTACGACGCGGTGCAAGCGGCTGGTGGCTCGTTCTCGGCCGAACACGGCGTGGGCACGCTCAAGCTGCATGAGATGGCGTTGCGCAAGTCGCCGGTGGCGCTGGGCCTGATGCGGGCGATCAAGCAGGCGCTGGATCCGCGCGGGCTGCTGAATCCGGGCCGGGTGGTCTGATTCAGTCGGTGCGCCGGCCGGCGGACCCGAGCCTCAGTGGCTCGAGCCCTTGAGGCTGGCGGGCAGAGGCAAGGCCATCACCTCAATGCCCTCATCGGCCAACGCAGCGCGCTCGTCAGCACTGGCCTGCCCCCGGATACCCCGGTGCTCGGTCTCGCCGTAGTGAATGCGACGGGCTTCTTCAGGAAAGTTCAGTCCCACGTCCTCGGTGTTCTGCAGCACATGCTGCACCGCCTGCAGCCACATCGCCTGCACCTGGGCTGCGCCCACCGTGGCGGGCACGGATGCGGCGGGCGAAGGCCCTGGCGTCGCCGCAGCCGGTGTTGCGGCGGCGGGCGCCGAGCTGGCCGGTTCACGTGCGCCAGACAAGTTGAGCCGGGGCGCGCTGGGCAGCCGGGTGACGCGGTGGCTGTCACACAGCGGGCAGGCCACCACGCCACGGGTCTCCTGGTCGACAAAGTCGGCCTCGGACGCGAACCAGCCTTCAAAGACATGGTCCATTTCGCAGCGCAGGTTCAGCACTTTCATCGTGCTGACATTATCCCTGCACCCAACTCAGCGGCTGGCCACCCAATCGAGGGTCCATACGCCGGCGCGCCACTTCTGCAACCATTGCAGGCCGATCAGCGTCTTGGCATCGGTCAGTTCGCCGCGCCCGGCCAGCGCATCGAGTTCGGCCTCGGTCATCAGGCAGAGGTCGATCAATTCGCCCTGATCAAGCTGGCGCGGTCCAGCCTGCAGGCCACGGGCAAACCAGATCTCGATGCCTTCGGTGCTGTAGGCGCAAGCGTTGTGCAGCAGGCCGGCGCGCGCCCATTCGGCCGCGATGAAGCCGGTTTCTTCGCGCAGCTCACGCTGGGCGCAGGCCTGGATCGGCTCACCCGGATCGATCTTGCCGGCCGGGAACTCCAGCAGCACCCGGCCCAGCGGATAGCGGTACTGACGCTCCAGCACCAGCCGGCCGTCATCGAGCAGCGGCACCACCATCACCGCGCCAGGATGCACGATGTACTCGCGCGTGGCGGTGTGGCCGTCGGGCTGCCGGATCAGGTCTCGGCGCACGTCGAGGAAGGCGCCGCGCCAGACCTGCTCACCGCTGACGCGGTGCTCGGTGATCGACTCGTCGCTCATGAACCCTGGCCAGGCGGTGTGGCTGAGCCCGCCACGCTCAGGTGGCCAGCGCGCGCAGGATGGCGTCGCGGCACATCGCCATCAGCCCGCCGGGCATCAGGCCGAACAGCAGCACCGCCGCACCGTTGACCGCCAGCAACGCGCTGACGCCGTTGCTCTGCACCGGGCGCGTGGTGTCGAGCGGCTCGTCGAAGTACATCACCTTGACCACCCGCAGGTAGTAAAACGCGCCGATCAGCGACAGCATCACCGCCACCACGGCCAGCACGATGTAGCCGGTGAGGTTGGTGGTGATCAGCGCCTGCAGGATGGCCAGCTTGGCATAGAAGCCGACCATCGGCGGCACACCGGCCAGCGAGAACATGAAGATCGTCATGATGCCGGCCAGCCAGGGCGCGCGTTTGCCCAGTCCGGACAGGTCGGTGATCTCCTCGCTCTCGAAGCCGCTGCGGGCCAGGAACATGATCAGGCCGAAGGTGCCCAGCGTGGTGATGACGTAGGTGACGACGTAGAACATCGCTGAGCTGTAAGCATTGCCGGCCGACAGCGTATTGCCGCTGACTACACCGGCCGTCATGCCCAGCAGCATGAAGCCCATCTGCGAGATGGTGGAGTAAGCCAGCATGCGCTTGAGGTTGCTCTGCGCGATCGCCGCCAGGTTGCCGATCACCAGCGACGCCACGGCCAGCACCATCATCATCTGCTGCCAATCCACCGCCAGTCCCAGCATGCCTTCGACCAGCAGGCGCACGGTGATGGCAAAGGCCGCCAGCTTGGGCGCGCTGCCGATCAGCAGCGTGACCGCCGTGGGCGCGCCCTGGTAGACGTCGGGCACCCACATGTGGAAAGGCACGACGCCGAGCTTGAAGGCCAGGCCGGCGACAACGAAGACCACGCCGAAGGTCAGCACCGTGCCGTTGATGCGGCCGGTGCCGATGGCGGCAAAGACCTCGCCAATGTCCAGCGAGCGGGTGGCGCCGTACATCATCGACAGGCCGTAGAGCAGGAAGCCCGAGGCCAGCGCGCCGAGCACGAAGTACTTCATCGCTGCCTCGGTGCTGATGCCGTGGTCGCGCCGCAGTGCCACCAGCGCATACAGCGACAAGCTCATGATCTCCAGGCCCAGGTAGACGACCAGGAAGTTGTTGGCCGAGCACATCACGCAGATGCCCAGCAGCACAAACAGGCTCAGGGTGAAGAACTCGCCCTTGAGCATCTCGCGGCTGGCAATATAGGGCTGCGCGTAAGCGATGGTGACCATCACCGCCACCGTGGCAAAGAAGGCCAGCAGATGGCCCATCGGGTCGCTGACCACCATGCCCTGCATGCCGTAGGCGGTGGCGCCGCCGTCGTAATAGGCCAGGTGCATCAGCGCCACGGCAGCCAGGCTGGCCTGCACCAACCAGAAGGTGGGGCGGCGGCGTTCGTCGGTGACAAACAGATCGACCAGCGCCACGACGCAGGCCATCAGCAGCAGCAAGGCCTCGGGGTAGACGACGAGCCAGTTCATGGCTTGGGTGGAGTTCATAGGCGTTGGCTCACAACTTGGACACTGCCACGTGCTTGAGCAGTTCGGTCACCGAGCTGTGCATCACATCGGTGAAGGGCTTGGGGTAGACGCCCATCCCCAGCGTGGCGATGGCCAGCACGGCCATGATCGCGAACTCGCGGGCGTTGAGATCGGACAGGCCGCGCACGGCCTCGTTGGTGATCTCGCCGAAGTAGACCCGCTTGTACATCCACAGCGAGTAGGCGGCGCCGAAGATCAGCGCGGTGGCGGCCAGCGCGGCCAGCCAGAAGCTCACCTTGACCGTGCCCAGGATGACCATCCACTCGCCGACAAAACCGGCGGTGCCCGGCAGGCCGCAGTTGGCCATGGTGAAGAAAAGCGCAAAG